>NZ_BADU01000017.1:0-3716 GCF_000239875.1 Pseudoalteromonas sp. BSi20311
TTTTATATCGCGTATTTATAGGCATTTGTATTTTACCCGCGCCTCGCCGCTCGAAGCCCGCGGCCTTCTCATTCCCGCTTTGTGGTTCATAAAAGCGTCAATTAATAGATGACTACTTAATCAGTCATTAACCCACTAATGACTGCTTTATTAGCCTTTAACTTATAGAGGGTATTACGCTTTCTAAGCGTTTTATGTCAATATCACTGATATTAGCAAAACGTTTAAAGTGCGTTGCCCACTGGCGAGTATAACTCTCAACCTCGGCAATTATTTTTGTTGCTTGAGCCTTGTTGAGGCCGAAGCGTTTGGCTTGCGACAGTAAATTATCGATACTAGCATATCGGCCATCATCACCAAGCCCTATGCCATGCTGCTTTGAGTTATTAATAGGGGTAATATCATAAGCGGGGCTCATACGCCACGTTTGCCCTGCAAAGTGATACAAAAATGCATGATTTCGGCTGTGATCATCGGTATTACCAATAAATACGTTAAATATCATTCGCTTGTAGAGCTCTGTAGCATCAGCAGCGAACTCACCTGTGTGGTGGCGAATAAATTCAGCCAGTTCACCGTAGCTATAGTATGTTGCTAAGTCGCTTATCGCGACTTTTGGTTTTTGTAATAAGCTATTGGCGCTTAAAAAGTGATGAGTTGGTAAGTCATCGCTTACATCAAAACGCTCAACTAACAGAACATCGCCATTTTCTGTTTCATGAATACGGGTATTTGCAGTGCGAATCCCCAATTCATTAGCCATACACATAGCGCCATGCTCAGCCCTAGCTAAATTAAACAAATCGTCTTGACGATTAAACTTTGCCAAATAAAGTTTTTGGTCAATTTTCACAGAGGTTTTAGGTCTTGCTCCCCCCATACTTTGACCAAATTCAAAGGCTTTTTTTGCTTCTTGTGAAATCGTTTTATTGGCGAGCAAATCGTCCTTTGCTTGATCTAACAAGGCTAAATCGGCTAATGTATTTTTATTCGCTTTATGTTTTGATGCGCTGCGCGACAAACTAAATACCAAGGCGCCAACACCATACCCAGACCCTGCGAGTAAAAATTCTAGCTCATTTTTTGGTTTGGTATTATGCAGCGACAGTATAAGCTTACGCCCCCACGAATCAGCTCCCGCATCACTTAACACCCCAAACACACCTTTATTGGCAGAATAACTAACGATGCCAGGCTGTAATGGTAAATGCAGCGGATCGAGCGCAAACGCATCAGAGCGCGCAAGGTAACTTTTACCATAATTAAACTCACCTCGGCCTGTTTGTGTATTTAACTTAAAAAAACCACAAATTACCGGGCTGTCTTCTAAACCGTCAATAAATACATAAGCTTCAGAAGTCATCGTTAATCACCTGAGTTTTATTGCTTTTACGCTGTCTTGCATTATAACCGCCCACATCTGCGGCAAGCTCGTTAATTTCATCCAGCAATGAGCCTTGCAATTGAAGAACAACAAGGGCTTCAAACAATATATCGCTTTTTACTACCTCCCCTTGCTCAAGCTTTTGTACCGTTGAGCGAGATACACCAATCATTTTAGCGAACGTGCTCTGGGTATAAAGTAAAGTACGATGCTGGCGAATTAAATCACCCAATCGACGCGCCAGTTTTAATGCTTGTTCAGATCTCATAAATGACTACCTAATCGGTCATTAATATACCAATGATTAGTTTAGCGGTATTTAATATGATTGCAATATTATTTAAATAGATACGAAATGAGTTTCGAGCTTCGGGTAACGAGCCGCGAGCGACGGGCTATAAATTCAGACTAACCCCTAGCGCCTAGAACCTTTTACCTATTCCCACCATAATCGTTAAGCTTGCTGACGCGAAAAGCACCGCTTTTAAATTAGGTTACTTTCACGCCATTATTCGCCTCAAAAAATGAGGCGAATATCATACTTAATTGCCTCACTGTGTGTCATCGTGTTGAAATAGTAGGGCTTTGAATTACAAAAAAAGCTTTAAGCTTTTTAAAGTCATTTGGCTATTTTATAACGAGTACTGCGACCGCCCGCTGAGGTTTTCTTTATATAATCCAGTGTTTGTAAATCTGATAAATGACGCGTCGCCGTCGCGCGACTTACCTTAGCCACTTTTTGATACTGACTTGCACTGATACCCTGCTCAAATTGGCCATCAAGTAATTTATTAAGCACTTTTACTTGTTGCTCATTTAGTCTAGTTTGATCTTTTTTAAACCAATAATTAGTTTTAGAGACAGTTTGCTCAATATTCTTCAGAGTAGATTCAACTGCTTTATTGAGCGTATTTAAAAACCAGGTAATCCACTGTGTAATGCACAAATCACCACGCTGTGTTGCCTCTAAGACCTCGTAATAGCCTTTTCTATCCTCTAAAATTGCCACCGACATCGCATAGAACCGTATAGACTCTTTATGCTCTTGAGCAAGCGCTAAATCTGTAATAAGACGCGTAATACGCCCGTTACCATCTTCAAGCGGGTGCAAGGTTACAAACCACAAATGAGCGATAGCAGCACGAATAAAAGGGTCTTCGTGTCGATCATTATAACCTGCATTAAACCAATTAAAAAAAGCAGCGAGTTCGTTTTCGATAACATCTCTTGGTGGAGCAGTAAAATGTAATACGGGTCTATCTAATCGCCCTGATACAACTTGCATTGGCTCGTTGCCACGTAATTGACCGCCCGCTATTTGAGTAAATAATCCTTTTTCACCTGCAAACAATAAACGATGCCAATTCAACATACGTTCTAAATCAAGCGGTGTATCGGTGTTATTAATTGCATCCAACATGATCTCTGCAAGATTATCGCTTTGCACTGTGGTTGGATAAGGCTGCTCATCAATGTGGAGTTTTTTAGCTAGTGACGAACGTACCGAAAACGCATTAAGTTTTTCACCTTCAATTGCGCTTGAATGAATAATATTAGCCAATAAAGTATCAAGTGCTTGCTGTTTTTGCTGCGTACTTTGCCCATCCATGCGACCAACCAGCACACCTTGGTTAAAACAAAGCCCTCTCAACAACGGCGCAAGCTGTTTTTCATCCCACGTAAAGTTCGGCCAATCTTGTTGTTGCCATATCCACATAAGCGTTTGCCCTCAAGGTAAGTAGCTTCAGTCTATATGATTTAATCGCCTCACACAATGAGGCAAATAATGAACTTAATTGCCTCATTGTGGAGTCTGTGGACTTGTGCAAACCCTAGCTCCTAGTACCTTTACCACCGTAGGCGTGCATCTTACTGACGCGAAAAGCGCAGCTTTTAATACTCGAAACCCGATGCCCGCAACTCGACGCTCGACGCCTTTCAGCAAAGCTATTCAAAAATATTCCTGATATTTTTGTTGGTCATTCGTCACCTCTCGGCGACCCGAGCATTAGTGTGTGGTGATTGTGAAAATACAGCGCTTTTCAAATTTGATGGTTAAGGCTCGATATCATTCAAAACAATCTTACAAAATGATTTGAATACATCAAATGCTTCTTGCCACACCAATTTATGACTACCATAAACCATTGGAACAACATATTCATTAAAACGCGTTTCATAGAGTGAGTTCGCTTGCAATACATCTAAGGCAAACTTAAGTTCAATAATCGGTTCTGCCATAAATTCTAAATGCTGATTACCGTAACGGGTAATATCTTCTGCTATGACTTTTTTGACTAAAGGCACCACACCTGATGCATCCGCCAACCCA
>NZ_BADU01000016.1:0-113 GCF_000239875.1 Pseudoalteromonas sp. BSi20311
GCCGCAGAATACGTTGCGCGTTTTAATTTCGTCATTTTTTCACCCAAATTTGTATGCTTATTAGCATAACATTTCTTTCTTAATGGGTGGCCAAATTAACTATGCCACTACAA
>NZ_BADU01000015.1:0-65530 GCF_000239875.1 Pseudoalteromonas sp. BSi20311
CCGTGAGTAGATCCGCTCAACAGTCTATTATTTGAGTTAAATGGTTTTAAATAGGGTATAAAAGGCAAAATGCGGCATAGCTTAAAAGCAAATGCCGCAAAGGGAGATTAATGCGGGGTATTATTCTATTAGTGCTGTTTAATAGTAAATAGCTCATAGCCTTTTAATGCAGGAACTTGAGCGGTTAGTTGCGTTTCTTGTTGTGCTATTTCAACAAAATCATCACATAATGAATTTGCACGCTTTTCAAGTGTTTTGGCATGCAGCTCCACTTTTTCTTCTATTTGTGCGCCCATATTTTCCATGCGCTCTTCAAATGCTTGCATGTCACCGCCTGAACTCATTAACTCAGAGCCCAATGCCACTAAAATGCTGCCCATTGATTCCATTACTGCTGATTCAACTGCTGTTTCTATTTGCTTTTCAAGCTGCTGTTCAAAGTTTTCACCAAATTGAGTAAAGCTTTGTTGGCCCATTACAAAAGTACCTTGCTGATAAAAGGTGCTTTCAACCTCTTGATGAATATCGTCCATTAAGGCTGAAATATTATCGAGGCCGTTAATATTAAACGCATTTGCAACTTCTTCTAATGCTACACCTGCAATTTTAACCCCTTCAAGGGCAATATTGGCCACTTCAGGTAATTGCACGCGTAAATTGTCTGTGTAGTCGGTCATTGCTTGGCGCTGTGTACTATTTAATGCTACTTGCTCGCCATTGATAGACAGCTCACCTTCAGCGGTAAATAGCATGCGCTGATTATTGGCTTTAAAAATTTCTAATTCATTAGGTTTGATGCGCACATCGTTCTTAAATTCAACGTTACATTCATCGTTACTAAATGAAATTGAAGAGTCGCTAGTATTGTGAGCCATAGCTACTGGAGCGCACATTATTGCGCTAACTAATAATAATTTTTTCATGTTTATTCTCTGTTTTTTTGCTGATGATAATTAACTTATAACAAGTTTGATGCCAATAGTTTTTAGTGTTTAAAAACAGTTGGTTGAGTGTTTTTGGCTGAGGTGTAGTTAAAAGCAAACTTAAAGGAAAGGCTAAGTTTTGGTCAAAATAACCAATAATTAAATGCTAATAAATAAAATTTATCGATACGATAAAAAACTCTCACTTTCCACAATTGAAATTTAGCGCTATTTATTCACAATACTGACACAGAGACTATTTAGGATAGCGATGTGGCTTTATTTTGACGTAAATTTGTACAGTGAATTTATGTTGAACATTTTAATTTCACCAATTATCGCGATATAAAAATCCGAGGTTGGTCTCAAACACTTTATGGAGTGGGTTGTGGGTAAGACATTTAGTTACGATGCGCTAGATGATGATTTTGTTGAAGACGAATACGAAATGGTCGGGCGTAATCAACACGACAAGAAAAAGCAAAAGGTAAAAAGAAAGTTAGAGGATTACCTTGAGCAAAAACGCTTGCGTAAAAATCTAGGTGAAGATGACTTAAACGATTATATTGATTAGGTTGCCGCTAGTACAAATAAGCGCTGTAGTTGGCAATAAAGAGGCTTTGGGCCTCTTTATACTTTTTGGGGTTAAGCCTTAGCTGCAAGCAGAGCTTTTTCAATTACTTTTTCTAGTTTTTCAGGTTTGGTAATAGGCGCAAAGCGCTTAATGGGTGTGCCATCAGCTGCTATTAAAAACTTTGTGAAGTTCCACTTAATTTTTCGTGTTAAAAATCCAGGCAGTACAGATTTTAAATAGCGGAAAACTGAATCTGTGTGCTGGCCATTTACATTTACTTTTTCTGCGATTAAAAAATTAACCCCATAATTTATTAAACAACCTTGCGCTATTTGCTCTGAGTCTCCGGGCTCTTGCTGACCAAATTGGTTACAAGGAAAACCTATAATGACTAAGCCTTGGCTTGCATACTTTTCATGTAATGCTTGCAACGACTTATATTGATAAGTGAATCCACACTCACTCGCGGTATTTACTATTAGTACAACTTTACCCTCAAACTCTTTAAAGTCGATTGGCTGGCCTTGCAGGCTGGTAGTCTTTAGCTGATGGAATGGGTGCATATAAATACGCTTATTATTTGTTTATTTTGCATAGTTTAACCTTTGCGTGATGATCTACAAAGTCTAAGTCACTTCTACAGCGCTTGCTGCTAATTTAAAATTAGAAATAGCCCCATACCGGCCAAGGTAGTTAAGTAAATATTATGAGTTTTGTAAGCAACAACAATAGCGACTATAGCTGCACTGAGATAAGGGTTTTGCCAGTTTAGGTTTATACCTTCGTCATTTATAAATACAATAGGCACCCAAATCGCCGTTAAAACCGCAGGTGCACTAAAGCTTAAAAACTGCTGCATTTTAGGCCCTACTTTAAATGGTAATGCGCGGTGTAAGAATAAATAACGAGTAAAAAAGGTAATACATGCCATTAGCAAAATAGTGGTCATCATTATTTGGCATCCTTATTTTGCACTAATCTGGTAACAGCGTAACCTGCGCTCATCGCGAGTAGTGCAGAGCATACTAACCACAATTCAAAGCCTGTACTTTTTAATAAAGTGGCACTGATCCCTGCAACAATGACGGTGACTAAAGTGGCTAAGTTTTTAATCCCTGGAATTACTAAGGCAATAAAAGTTGCTGCAATTGCAAAATCGAGTCCTAAATTAGTGAGGTCTGGAAGCATAGTACCGGCTACAATGCCAATTAGAGTCCAAATATTCCACGCAATGTAAAAGCTAAAACCTGCGCTCAATGCATAAATTAAACGGGTTTTAGTACGATAGGCGCGAGGGTGGTGCGAGAAGGCAAAAAGTTCATCAGTTAACACAAAGCTGACAGGAAGACGCCATCGCATGGGTTGCTCAATCACTTTGTGACGAACCGCCAAGCCATATAAAAAATGGCGAGAGCTAATAATAAACGTGGTAAAAAGAATGGTCAGTAGAGGGGTATTACCAGCAATGAGCTCAATTGCAACCAGCTGCGCTGAGCCTGCAAATACCAGTAGCGACATGGCTTGAGTTTCAAAAGGGGTAAAGCCATTTTGTATTGCTAACGAGCCACATAAAATGCCCCAAGGAATAACTGCTAAACACAGTGGCAGCATATCTAAAAAGCCTTTTAATACTGGTTTTTTAATTGATTGCATGTGTTTTACTCTGCGCACTGGTAGAAAGACTCATTAGGATACCTCAAGGTCTGTTGACCTTTGCATATTAAAATTTGTTCAACTAGGGGCGATTTAATCGCGGCGCGAGGTTTGTAACCTAGTGGGCTAAGTAAAAACCGAGCAAAGCTTCCGCGTCCTGCTCACGCCCCTTACCTACATCCATGTAGGCAACAAAGAGTTAATCGCCCCTAGACAGAACCCTTCGGGCAGCGCCTGTTTGGCATTGATGCAGCGTTATCGCCTATTTATGGGGAATAACCACACCACATAGGCTCTGTCTTGCCTAAATACCAAACAGACTGCTGGAAATTTAATCTTGAAAGGTTAACAGACCCTTAGATTAAGATGCTAAAATAGTTAGCGTTTTAGATGATACTTTTTTTTAGGGAAGGTGCAATGTTTAAGGTAAAAGTGTGGGATGGTTTTGTAAGAAGCTTTCATTGGTTATTAGTATTGAGTATTGCTGCGCTTTATTTTAGTGCTGAAGAGGCCATGATAGAGCTACATTTTGTGGTTGGCTTTTTTACCTTAGCGCTTATCTCAACACGGATTATATGGGGCCTCTTTGGCAGTAAAACAGCAAAAATATCGGCATTACTGCACTCTCCTAAATCGGTGCTTGCTTCTTTTGCTGGCAAAAAAACAAATGAGGTGGGCCATTCTGCACCAGGTAGTTATATGGTGTTATTATTTTTTATTCTGCTCATAGCGCAGCTAGTAAGCGGTTTAATGAGCAGTGATGGCATTTTAACTGATGGCCCGTTAGCGCAGTATGTATCAAGTGATACCATTGATTTTGCCAATTGGTTGCACCATATTAATTTTGATATTTTATTTTATGCGATTATTTTGCATGTTGTGGCTATTATTGCTTACAAAGTGAAAGGCAAGCCTTTGGTCAAAGCAATGATCACGGGTAATAAAGCACTAGCAACAAAAAGCTCAGAGCCAGAGACAAAGTCACCATGGGTTGCATGGGTTATATTTTTGGTACTACTGGTTTTATTAATGAGTACCTGGGGAAGTGAGCATTTAAGTTATTTGCTTAGTTAAAAAAAGTGGCGCTAATACAGCGCCATTTTTGTTTTTAATACACCGTATATATTAGTCTTTGAATTGCTTATGACAATCTTTACAGCCTTTAGCCCATGCACCAAACGCTTTACCAATAACAGCTTTGTCACCGGTTTGAGCTGCTACAGCAAGTTCATCAGCATATTGTTGAAATGCTGTCGCTTTTTTCATAAAAGTATCGTTTTCAGACCATACCGCAGGAAGTGCTGATGTATCACCCTTATCAGTACCTGCGTAAAAAGCTTCCCAAGGCATTTTAGACAATGCCGCTGCGTTATTTGCACGCTGCTTAAATTGCTCTGCATCAAAAGGAATTTTACCCTTAAGCATGGCACCCATATCGCCTATTTGAACTGAAATCATAGAGAATGCAGCTTGGCGATACTCAATCGCATCACTCGGCTCTTTAAATGCAGAATTTGCAGATACGCTAAGTGCGCATGTAGATAGTAATGCCCCGATAAATACTTGTTTCAATTTCACTTTACTCTACTCCTTAAGGGTTCTTTAATTATCTTTGTATCTTAGCTCAGGCTTTAGTTCAAGATAAAGAGCTGGTTTTAGTCATTTATATCAATATCAGCAAATATCATTCCTCGACGCATACTGCGGGTTGCCAAAAAAACCTCGCCAAGTAATGACATAAATGCACATATTAGCAATGCCATGGCACCAACAAAACAACTACCGATAGTGACACCTAAATTAATCGATTGTATGTGCGATAAAAACAACAACATAACTACTGCACATACTAATAATGCGCTTAAGACACTTAAACTAAATGCAATATGAATGCAGCGAGAGCGCTTAAGAAGAGCTCTTAATTCTGTGGTTAAGGATAAGTTAAACTCTTCATCAGTACTAACTTTTAATTTTCGTTCTAACTGCCTGGCTCTATCTGTAATACGAGCTAAGCGGTTGGATAATACCCCGAGTGTTGCCGCAATACCGGTAATTAAAAAAACGGGTGCAACGGCTGTTTGAATGACCTTAGCCATAGTTAAAATATTAATTACATCGTTGTTCATTTTACTCTCAATTAAAACTGTATCATTTACAATCATTCACAATTAGTTTTTGTTTTTTATTACATTAAAATCAATGTTTTATGATGTTATTTTTGTTGGTGTGTGCTTTTTTGTAACTTAAATGTAGCAATGCTGTTGCTCCTGCAAAGGTTAACGTTTTATATTCGTAGTTATCAATCAATGGAATTGAAACTAGTAAATACAATAATACATAACCTATCCTAGGGGAAACGATGTCTAATAATATAATTAAAAGAACAGCAATCGCGACTGCTGTATCAAGTGCATTTGTGGCAACACTTGCCAGTGCTGCGACTTTGCCAAATGCTACAATGACTAACAAGCAAGTAGAGCAAGTAAAAGAAATAGCTGCTGATAAAAAAGCGCCTTCAGCTCATATGATTGTTTTAAAAGCAAAAACTTCAGTTGATGCAGTGGCAGATGGGACTTACCAAGTATCATCTAACCGTGAAGTAACCGCTCAGGTTGAGCAGCTTCAGGACATAATGGCGGTTGAGCTTAGCAGCCTAGATTTTAATGCTAAGGTAATTGGCAAAACTAAAATTTTAGCGCCAACGTTAATAGTTCAAGCAACGCCTGAAGCGTTAGCAAAAATTGCAAAAGATGATCGTGTTGCTAAAGTTTTACCAATGTTCGATCGCGAGCTACATGTTGCAGCAAGCTCAGAATATATCAATGCAAAACCACTTATAACTGATGGAATTGCAAGTGGTAAAGGTCAACGTGTTGCAGTACTTGATACAGGTATTGACTACACGCACGCAGCGTTTGGTGGTGCTGGCACAGTTGAAGCTTATTTAGCAGCTCAAGCTGATCCAACATCAGTTGCATGGCCACAAGGCATTGTACAAGGTGGTTACGACTTTATACGTGATGATGCTGATCCAATTGAAAATGATGCCGCTAATTCACCTTCTACAGGTGCTCCAACAAACCACGGTACATCATCTGCAAACTCTGTAAATGGTATTGCTCCTGACGTTGAACTGTACGCTTACTCAGTGTGTGGCGGCGGTTGTCCGGGTGCTGCACAAGCAGCCGCTTTAGAAGCCGCAATGGATCCAAATGGCGATGGTGACATTTCAGACCGTGTTGATGTAATGAATATGTCATTAGGTGGTGAGTTTGGTGATACTTACACGGGTGGCGGTACGCAATTCCTAATTCAACGAGCCGTTGATTTAGGTGTAAACATGGTTATTTCTGCCGGCAATGACGGTGACAATCCATTCCGTGTAGGTGGTCCAAGTACAACACCTAATGCACTATCTGTAGGTGCAATGACTCACCCAACAACTGAAATCGGTGTTGCAACAGGTACTGTTGCTGGCGTTGAAGGTAATATTCAGCCATCAAGTTTTGGCCCACAAGAAGCATATACAATTTCAGGTGCAGATATTGATTTGGTTTACCCTGATGCGAATCAGAATGGTTGTGATGCGTTCGCTGCGGACGTAGATTTTACTGGTAAAGCAGTATTAATCGACCGTGGTACGTGTGCATTTACACAAAAAGTATTGAATGCACAAACAAACGGTGCTGAGTTTGTAATGATTGCAAACAACACAGACGATGGTACCCCAGCACCTATGGGTGGCTTTGATGCGGACGTAACTATTAAAAACGTAGGCATTAACTTTGCTGCAGGTGCAGCTTTAAAAGCTCAATTAGCTGCTGGCGGCCCTGCAACATTTGATATTAGCGTTGAAATTAAAACAACGGCAGGTGCGGTTGCAACATTCTCATCTCGTGGTCCTTCTATGGATGGGTTATTAAAACCAGAAATTACAGCGCCAGGTACGAGCATTGACGTAGCAGCAGCAGGCACGCAAACAGGCACAAACCCGGTTTCAGGTACTTCTTTCTCTGGCCCAATTACAGCAGGCGCTGTTGCAATGATCCGTGAAGCGCATCCAGATCGTAATGCGTTTGAGATTAAAGCAACAATCATGAATGCGGCAAACTTAAACGTAACTAATGAGCCTCTAGCGATTAATCCTGATTCAGAGCTTGCGCCAATTAGTATGATTGGTGCTGGTTTAGTTGATGTTACTAAGGCGGCTAACTTACCAGTTGCGGCATGGGTTCATAACAGTGAGTTTGATACTAAACAAGCTGCACTATCTTATGGTTTAGTAAGTTTAGCAGAATCAGGTGCAATTACTAAAACAGTGACAGTTAAGAACTTCTCTGCAGATGCAAAAACTTATAACCTTCGCACAGAAGCGCGTTACCAAAGTGATATTGATACGGGCGCAGTTAGCTGGGATTTCCCTGAATCTATAACTGTACCAGCAGGTCAAGCGATTAACTTTGACATTACAATGACAGTTGATCCAAGTAAATTACCTGCATGGGAATTGGAAAATCCATTCAGTGCAGAGGATATTGCAGCAAGAAGCGCTGCATTAACATCAGTAGAGTTTGATGGTGCGTTAGTATTTGATGATGCATCTACAGATGGCGATCACGATTTACATGTTGTTTATCATGCAATGCCAAAAGCTGCGACTCAGTTGAGCTACTCACCTGAAATTGTTAACAATGAAATGGCATTGGTTATTGAAAATACAGGTCAAACTGAAATTTCTCCACAAGCTGAAAGTATTGTTGCAATGGGGACAGAAAAATCAGTTGAAGATGCTGAGTTTAATATCCTGTCTACTACATTCTCTGCATTTAATGCAGATTTCTGTGATTCAGGAATTTATATTACGTCATCAATACAACTACGCGATCCGTTAACTCATACTTTCCAAGCGGGTTATAGAATTGAAATAGATACTAACAATGACGGTGTATCTGACCAGTTCATGCAAAACTTAAATGACCGTGGTCGCACAACTCCATTCCCAGGTCGTAGCCGCACATTAATTGGTATGACTGATGGCGCTGGTAATGATGCATGGCAATGGGGTACGCCGCTTTTCCATGCTGCGGGTGAAGATACAGTTACTTTCTCAGGCTGTTCAGAGTTAATGAATATTGATGCGTCGCTTCTTGGCGAGCCAATGAATTTTAAAGTTTCTGTGGGTTATCCTAGTTACCAAACAGGTGTTTTCTCTGAAACAGACAGCGTAACAGGTTCAACAGTATTTGGCGTACAGCCAGCAGTTGAAATGACTTCTTATGAGACAGGTGAAGCAATTTCTTCACTTAAACCTGGTGAGAAAGCGGTTGTTTCTGCAAGCGGCCCGTTTGCATTATCGCAAGGTTCAGGTACTAACGTTATTAAAGTAATGGCAGCTGAAGACCTAGAGTTACCAGACGTTGAAGCACCAATGCTGGTTGGTGGTGAGTTTAGTGTTTCTGAAGATGCAGCTGATGGAACTGTAGTAGGTGCGCTTACTATTGAAGAATCAGACTTAGACTTAGCTATTTCAGAGTACTATGTTCAATCTAATACAAACCTTGGTCTTGCTGTTGATGCAGAAGGTCAAATTGTGGTTGCAGATAATACTTTATTAGCGGGTGATACATCTGCAGAAATGGAAGTTGTTGCGATTGATGTTCGTGGTAATGTATCTGCACCTGTAATGGTAGCGGTAAGTATTACAGCGAAAGTAGTACCACCTGTAGTTGTTACTCCAGAGCCAGCGAAGAAAAGCTCGTCAGGCTCATTAGCTTGGCTAACATTACTAGTTGCGCCGTTTGCATTTATGCGTCGTCGTAAGCAAAAGTAGTGTATTAACTTAAATGTTATTTAAAGGGAGCTTCGGCTCCCTTTTTACATAGCTTCACAAACTAAATCTCCGTGCTATTAAATATTAGGTATATTTAATAAAAATAATAACTACCGAGATTCCAATCAATGAAACATACCCCATTTGTTCTTACTTTTATTTCCTTAGCTATTTTAGGGGGATGTAACAAAGCTCCTGACGTTGAGCAATCAGCAAAAATTGAAAACGCAGCTGCTAAAATCGCAGTCATGCCGCCTATTGCGAAGAAAGTACCGTATAAAATGACAGTCCATGGCGACACGCGTATCGATAATTATTATTGGATGCGTGATGATGAGCGTAAAGCTCCTGAGGTAATTAGTTACCTTGAGGCTGAAAATGCTTACACAGATGAAATGCTTGCGCATACAAAAACGTTACAAACTTCGTTATTTGAAGAGCTAAAAGGGCGAATTCAAAAAGATGATGATTCAGTGCCAGTTAAAAAAGGTAACTATTATTATTCATCACAAACTCGCGGTGATAACGAATACGCAACTTATGTACGTAGTAGTGATTTTGCAGGCACTGACCAGCAGGTTATTTTAGATGTAAACGAGCTAGCTAAGGAACATGATTATTATGCCGTAAGTGGTTTAGATGTAAGTCCAAACGGCAATTTAATGGCGTATGGTGAAGATACGGTAAGTCGCCGTGTTTACAACATAAAAATTAAAGATTTAAGCACTGGTAAATTATTAGAAGACACGCTTGAAGGTACCAGTGGTTATGTTGTGTGGGCGAACGACAATAAAACGGTGTATTACATCAAAAAAGACGCGCAAACCTTACTTGGTTATCAAGTTTATCGTCATACGCTTGGTACGCCACAAAGCGATGATGAGCTGGTTTACGAAGAAACAGACACAAGCTATTACACTGGTATTAGCAAGAGTAAAGACGGCTCAGAAATTTATATTTGGCATAGCAGTACTGATGCATCGGGTTTGTCAGTGCTTAGTGCAGATGATGTAAATGCTAAGCCAAAGCGTTTAATTGAGCGTGAAGCCAACCTTGAATACAGCATTTCAAAATTAGGCAATACTTATTACATTGTGACTAATTTAAATGCGGTTAACTTTCAGCTTATGAAAGTTGATATTGATAAAGCCGGTGATAAAGAAAATTGGCAGAGTGTGATCCCTGCCCGCGAGGATATTAAACTCGAAGACGTTGAGTTATTTGATGACTTCTTAGTATACCAACAACGCGAAATGGGCCAATCAACACTGATTGCGCGTAATTTAACATCAGGCAAAGAGTTACCACTAAGCTTTAACGACAGTGCGTACACAATTAATGCGTACGGTAATAACGAATTAAACAGCGATACGCTGCGTGTGTATTACACCAGTATGACGACGCCGGGTTCATCTTATGATGTTAATTTGGCCACTGGCGAAAAAACATTATTAAAACAGCAAAAAGTGTTGGGTGATTTTAGTGCAGATAACTACGCATCAGAACGACTATTTGTAACGGCTCGAGATGGCATTAAAGTGCCTGTGAGTTTAGTTTATCGTAAAGACATGTTTAAAAAAGATGGCACCAATCCGTTGCTACAATATGGTTATGGCTCGTATGGAGCGACCATGGATCCTACCTTTTCTAGTACGCGGTTAAGTTTGCTTGACCGTGGTTTTGTATTTGCCATTGCGCATATTCGTGGTTCGCAAATGTTAGGGCGTCCTTGGTATGACGCGGGTAAATTACTGACTAAAAAGAATACCTTTAATGACTTCGTAGATGTTACTAAATCATTGGTAGCTCAAGGGTATGGCAATAAAGAGCAAATTTTTGCCCAAGGTGGCAGTGCTGGTGGTTTATTAATGGGCGCAGTGGCAAATCAAGCGCCTGAGCTATATAAAGGTATGGTGGCTGCGGTTCCATTTGTTGATGTAGTAACCACTATGCTAGATGAGAGCATTCCTCTGACAACTAACGAATACGGTGAGTGGGGTAACCCTAACGAAAAAGCATACTATGAGTATATGTTGTCGTATTCACCGTATGATCAAGTAAGCAAGCAAGACTACCCTAATATGCTAGTAACAACAGGCTTACATGATTCGCAGGTACAATATTTTGAGCCTGCCAAGTGGGTGGCTAAGCTGCGAGATTACAAAACCGATGATAACAAGCTACTGTTTAAAATTGATATGGAAGCAGGGCATGGAGGGGCGTCAGGTCGTTTTAAGCGTTTGGAAGACACGGCACTTAACTATGCGTTTATGCTTGATTTAGCGGGTGTTAATAAGTAATTGATACAGGCAAAACAAACAAGCGCAGCTATTGGCTGCGCTTTTTTATTTTTAAATATACACAAATGCTTTGCATTGGATAAATAAGCATTTACATTAAGGTGGCTAATGAGTATGAATGTCATTTTAGCGCAAAATAAAAACGATAAGGGAGAGTGTTATGGAACAAAATCAAGAGATTAAAGTGGTGAATAAAGATGACAGAACATGGGCTATGTTATGTCATTTAAGTGCGCTGGCAGGGTTTATCATCCCGTTTGGCTCAGTATTAGGCCCATTGATTATTTGGCTGATTAAAAAAGATGAAATGCCTATAGTTGATGTGCATGGTAAAAAAGCACTTAATTTTCAGATCACTATGGCTATAGCTTATTTTGTGTGTTTTTTACTTATTTTTGCAGTGATTGGTTTGATTTTGTTACCAATGGTAGCGATTTTCTCATTTGTGATGGTTATTATTGCTAGCGTAAAAGCTAATGATGGTAAAGAATTTAATTATCCGCTGAGTTTAAATTTAATAAAATAACAGCCATGCAATCTAGCCAAGGCTTTGTTTGTAAGATTGCAAAGCTGCGGCGTATTACGCTTGCTGTAGGTTATTAGCTTATCAGCGTTATTCCCTCGTTTTATTGTTAGCCATAAGGGTAACATGCTTTATATCACCTTATTTTTAACTGCCTTTATTTCGGCTACCTTATTACCCAGCTCGTCTGAAGTGTTAATGGGCGGCATGATAGTACAAGGCAATACTCACCTAGGATTAATTTGGCTTTCGGCAACTTTAGGAAATGTATTAGGTAGCTGTGTTAATTATTGGTTGGGAACACAGGCATTGCGTTTTAAAGATAAAAAATGGTTTCCAGTATCTGAAAAAGGACTTGAAAAAGCCCAAAAGCAGTTTAATAAATATGGGGTATATAGCTTACTGTTGGCGTGGTTACCTATTGTTGGCGATCCACTAACCGTTATTGGCGGCGTGTTTAAAGTGCGCTTTAGTATGTTTTTAGTGCTGGTAACACTCGGCAAAGGGCTACGTTATTTAGCTGTAATAGCCCTTGCCGTTGGATTATTTGTGCCAGTCGAGAGTTAGCGACACGGAGTCTGCAAAGCGCAGCGCATGGGGTTTATCCACCCGGGCTTTGGCATAATTTACACTTGGATGTGAGTGGCAAACAGCAAGGATTTCAGCAACTAGCTTTTCTAGCAATAAAAAGTGGCCTTGCTCAACTAAGCTAATCACTTCTTTAGTTATTACTTTGTAGTTAAGTGCTTGCTCTACTTCATCTGTTTCACAAGCTTGATCTGCCGGATAATGAATTTCTAAATTAATAACTACATCTTGTTTTTTCTCTCGTTCATCAGGGTTAAAACCAATAAACGTGCGTAGTCGTAAGTTAGTTACATTAATTATTGCGTTTGCCATACATTATCCTTTGATCAGCTGTAAAAACTCATTACGTGTTTTCGGATCGGCTCTAAAGTTACCAAGCATAACCGAGGTACGCATACTTGAGTTTTGTTTTTCTACGCCACGCATCATCATACACATGTGCTTTGCTTCAACAATGACGCCTACACCTTTGGCACCAGTTACTTCCTCGACCGCTTTGGCAATTTGATGGGTAAGTTGCTCTTGAATTTGAAAACGGCGAGAGAACATATCCACAATACGTGCAAACTTAGATAAACCTAATACTTTGCCATCAGGAATATAAGCAATGTGGCAACGACCAATAAATGGTAATAAGTGATGCTCACACATAGAGTAAAGCTCTATATCTTGTATCAATACCATGTCGTCAGCATCTGAGGTAAACACGGCATTATTCGTGATTTCGTTAAGCGTTTGGCGGTACCCTTGAGTTAGGTACTCCATCGCTTTTGCTGCGCGTTTTGGGGTGTCTAGCAACCCTTCGCGTTCTGCATCCTCACCTACCGCGGTTATAATTTTTTGATAGCTTTCTTTTAATTCGTTATGCATAAGTTTCTCAGTTTTATTAGATGACTTACTTAAGATGGCGACCACCATCAACAGGTAAAGCGCGGCCTGTGATGTAATGGCTGTTCAGTAGTAGGTCAATACTATTGATAATTTCTTGGCATCCAGGTTCTATGCCCATTAATGATTTTTTCAATGTTTTTGCTCGGTATTGCTCATCATCGTGTTGGTTAAAAATAATCAATGAAGGGGCAATAGCGTTTACTTTTATCTGCGGTGCAAATTTAGCGCTAAATGATTTAGTTAAATTATCCAATGCGGCTTTGCTGGCCGCATAAGCAAGGTGCTTTGGGCTGCCCGTTTCAACTACATAATCAGTGAGATGAATAATATCTGCCGGTTGATTAGACTCTGCGTGGTAACGCATCAGCAAATCAGCGCAATGTAAGTTGACTAAGTAAGGGGCTTTGGCATGAATACGCATCATGTTATCAAACAATTGCTCAAACTGTGGGTTATTAGCTTCGCAGTCCCAGCTTGATGCGTTATGAATTATCGCCTTTAGTGATTCTGTATGTGCTTTAAGTAATGTAATAAAAGTACTAATACCCTGATCAGAACTAAAGTCAGCATAAAGACAAGTCGCCCCTTGTTTCTCTAACAAATCTACAGCCTCATGACGGGTACGGTAAGTAATAATGACCGCTTGCCCTTGGGCTATAAAATGCTGTGCGAGCGCAAGGCCTATGCGTTGTCCTGCACCAGTAATCAAAATAGGGGGTGTCATAAAATATAAAACTCTCTGTTGGCAAGCGTTAAGGTTAACCGTTAAAAACCTAAGCCGCTTATTTTCACGCCATATTTACGAAATATATAAGCGGCTAGATCAGTTAAGTTATACTTATAATATTGATTTAAAAAGCATCGTATACTGTTGGGATCGGCTGGCGCTTATGTTGCGTGCGCTGGAAAATAGCAATCAGCGTTTGCTCCACATACTCTGAAACCGGCTTGCCTTCTAAGAAGTCATCAATCTCTTCATAGCTTAAGCCAAGCGCTTCTTCGTCAGTCAAACCTGGTCTATCACTTTCTAAATCGGCAGTAGGTGCTTTTTCAACTAACAGTGCTGGTGCGCCTAACTCTGTTGCCAGTGCTCTTACTTGACGTTTAGAGAGACCAAACAAAGGGGCTAAATCACAGGCGCCATCGCCAAACTTAGTATAAAAACCGGTAATATTTTCGGCGCTATGGTCGGTACCTACAACGAGTCCTTGGCAAAACCCAGCAATTTCGTATTGTGCAATCATGCGTTGGCGTGCTTTCACATTACCTTTAATAAAGTCTATTTTTTCTTGTGTTGGCAGAGGTTGGCTATTTCCTGCTAAAGTTGCCATTGTTTGCTCGTGCAGCGCGTCGGTAGCAGGCTGAATATTGACTGTCATACGCGTGCTAGGTTGAATAAAATCAACCGCCATTTGTGCTTCGCTTTCATCTGCTTGAACGCCATAAGGTAGGCGCACAGCAATAAATTGATATTGCGTGTCTTGGTGCTCTTGATTAAGTTCATTAATAGCAAGTTGGCATAATCGGCCACAGGTTGATGAGTCTACGCCACCACTAATACCCAGTACCAGTGAGGTTGAGTATGCGGCTTTTAAACGTGCTTTAATAAAGTCTATTCGGCGTTTAATTTCAGCGTTTACATCAATACTAGGCTGAACTTTCATCTCAGCCATAATTTCGGCGCGCATGGCCCGCTCCTTAAAGTTAAAAAGTTTTAATGCTCAAAAAAGAATAGCTATTATGTGATTTCAAATTACACAATTAAAGCCCTATATACTCTTTTATTTGTTTAAGTTGAGCTTTTAGTTCGTCAATTTCAGCGAGTAGGTCATTGAGCTCTCGGTTTTCTAGCTCGTCTGTCATGGTTTGTGTTGCTACAGGGTCATCGTTCTCTGAAGAAGGAGCTGCAAATAAATGGATAAAACGACTATCACGTTTACCAGACTCACGAGGTAGCTTCTTAACATGGCTATTTTCAATCAATTGTGCAAGCGCTGCTTCAACGTTGTCAACATTGTTAAAATCAGCTAAGCGAGCGCAACGGGTTTTTAATTCACCAGGTGTTTGGGCACCTCGCAATAATAATAAACAAATAATAGCGCGTTGTTGTGCGTTAAATTGTAAGTGGCTAAATGGGGTATTACAAAAGCGATGGTCGTACTTAGATACGCGGCCACTGAGGCCTTCATCTTCTGTTACTAAGCGTAAGTCGATTAGCTCGGCGATAGTCGCCTGAACTTGCTGTTGACTTAAGTCGAGCACAGGAGCGCGGTTTGATTTTTGGTTACAGGCATTCGTTAAAGCATTTAATGATAGCGGGTAATGTTCAGGCGTTGTTATTTGCTTTTCCAATAAACAGCCAATAACTCTTTGTTGTTCAATTGATAACTGCATAATATCCCTTACTTCATCGATTCTATTTTAAGCTTACACTGTTATTTAGCGCTAAGCCATTGTTGCAATTTAGCATGCATAGCGGGGCCATCGAGAGGCTTACTTAAATAGTCATTCATACCAGCGTTTAAGCACTTCTCTTTATCTCCGTGCATTGCATTAGCCGTAAGAGCAATAATGGGAATGGCTCGATTCTCTTGACCCGCAAGGCCCTCTCTAATAGCCATGGTTGCTTGGTAACCATCCATAATAGGCATTTGGCAATCCATTAGAATAAGTTGATAAGTGTTTGCGGTTGCTTGATTTAATTTAGTTAGTGCATCCTCGCCATCCTCTGCAATATCAAAGGTGAGCTCGGCTTGTTTTAATAATGCACCGGCAACCACCTGATTTACTTTGTTATCCTCAACTAACAATACATGGCCTTTCGCTTTTTTCGGGGTATTAATCGCAGAGAGCTCTACCTCTTTGGGTTGTTCTGCCAGTGTTCCTTTTACCAGCGTGTCATATAAATCAATAGCGGTGAGTGGTTTAAAAATTAAGGCAGTTTCCTTGTCTCCATAAAATAAACTGCTTTTTGAAGAACTCATTGGAGCCATAATCAAAACGTGGCTTTTCTCTAAAAAATGTTTCAGCTTTTCAGCCTGAAGGTGTGCTACAGGCTCCAAAAAGCTACTGTCAATAATTGCCACATCTGGGGGCGTTTGTTGATGGTTACTTATATAAGCTTCAACCTCTTCATAGTCACATACTGCACTGACATCTGCGCCCCATAGCATTAATTGCTTCTCGGTGATGGTGGCATTCATTTCACTATTATCAACAATCAGGATCCGCTTTGCTTGTATATGTTGGCAATCTAAATCAAATGCTTGGTCTATCACTGAGGTAATATTGACTGAAAAAGCAAAGGTGCTGCCTTCATTGGGTAAGCTATTTACACTTACTTCGCCTCCCATGAGTTCGCACAGCTGCTTAACTATTGCCAAACCTAAACCAGTGCCGCCATATTGCCGCGTTGTTGATGCATCAGCTTGAGTAAAAGAGTCAAATAACTGTTTTTGCTTATCTAAACTAATACCAATGCCGGTATCAATAATCGCGCACTCTAAAGTTGTATTGTCGAGAGTTTTTTCTATGGTGGCGGTTACCAGTACTTGTCCGTTTTGAGTGAATTTTACGGCATTGGCAATCAAGTTATTTAAAATTTGTCGCAACCTATTTGGGTCGCACACAATCTCACTAGTGCTTACATGCGTAGTATCTAAAATTAATTGGGTGTTATTACTTTCGGCCTTGAGCGCAAACGACTCAACAATTTCGCCGAGTAATTTGGGTAGATTAAATTGAATGTTTTCTATGTCTAACTTACCAGCTTCTATTTTAGAAAAGTCTAAAATATCATTAATAATTCCTAATAGAGATTCCGCTGACGATTGAGCCAGTTTGATATGGTGACGTTGCTGCTGATCAAGCGAGGTCGTTTGAATAAGGTTAAGCATGCCTAAAACCCCATTCATCGGGGTACGAATTTCATGACTCATGCTAGCTAAAAACTCACTTTTAGCAATCACAGCTTGTTCTGCGGCTTCTTTTGCTTTGACCAATTCTGCTTCAGTCTCTATGCGTTGTTCACTAGAGTGAAGACTTCCTATTAATGCCCCGATGGCAATTAAAAAACCTTCTTCGTTTTGCGTCCATGCTCTAACGGTTGCTTGCTCTGCGCACACCACACCTATAGAGCCGCTGCCCGCGGGGATCATCACACAGAGCATTGCTTTAATGGATGATGGCTCTAGATAGCTTTTTGCTATAGGGGCGAGGGAAGCTTGTTGCTGAGCGTTCTGGGCGCTAAAAACGGCTTTGTTCTCTAAGCTGGTAAAAAAATCAGGGATGTCTTGCTGGCGCCAAGGGGTATTGTTATCACTGTTATTTTGGCTATAGCTCGCGATAGGAGTAAGCTGAGTTTTATGTTTATCAAACAAGCGAATGCTCACAGTATTCACTTTAAGTGCACGGCAAACCGCACGAGTTATAAGCTCTTTTGATTCGCTTAATTTGCCATTTAATATGTGATCGCTAATAGTTAGCGATGCTAAGGTTTCGTTAAAGCGAGCTATTTTTTGATCTTCTATTGCTACTTTTTTACGGGCATCTATATTTTGTAATGAGCCGAATATTCTAATACAACGCCCATTTTTATGCTCTGCTTCTCCATGTATTAGCGCCCAAATCACTTCGCCTTTGGCATTAATAACTTCTAGTTCGGCTTCGTAACTTTCACCATATTTAACCGCCCTAGTAATTAGTTCAGCTGCCTTATCTCTGCTTTTACCTTCTTTAAAATAATATAAATCGGATGACCATTTAGGTTGCTCATCTAAAGGGTATTCAAATATCTTTTTGGTCATGTCTGACCAAAACACCTGTTTTTTTTCTAAATTAAATGACCATGCACCCACTTGCGCTAGGTTACTCATTACCTCGAGCATTTTTTCGTTTTCGTGTTCTCTATTGAGCATTTTTAAAAACAATAAAAATGCAAAAATAAGTAAACTCAAAATAACGATGATAACGATACGTAATGGCCAGATAGACGATGATGCCGGTTGCCAGCCGGTTTTTGGCACCACATAGAGCTGCCAAGCTCCGCCTTGGAAGTTTAGGCTAAACTCAAGCGGATTTTGGCTGGTAATTGTTGGGTCGCCAAAGAAAAACTCACCTTGTTTACCTAACCCGTTGCGTCCTTGAATAGCAACAGTGTATTTTTTTTGTAATTCAAAAATCCCTGCGTTGTTATAGACTTTCTCTATATCGAGCACCACAGAAAGCAGCCCCCAAAAAGACTGGTCTTCAGGCAAATACACTGGCACTCGTGCAATCAAAGCCTCACTGCCTTGAACTAACGTGAGTGGCCCAGCCATTACAATGGTATTAGTATCACGTGCTTTAATGGCATCATCACGTTGCGCCTTATTCTCTAAAAAATTGAGTCCAATGGCTTTTTCATTCCCTTCAAGCGGGTAGGTCATTGTGATGATCATATCTGGTGCAGCACCAATATTGCGAAGTTCGTTAGAGGTATTAAACAGCGGAGCGGCAATTTGCCCAAAACGTGTTTGGCTCAAATTAGGCTCGGCAGCAACGGCTACAGCCAAACCACGTATTAACTGAATATTCGAGACTAAAGTAGCTTCAAGCTGGGCTCTGTAGGTGCTTACTTGAGAAAGTACTTGTAAACGGTAAGCATCTTTTGCACGATTATAATTAAGCCGATCAAGCACTAAGCTTGTTATTGCAATTAAACTGATTGCAAATAAAAAGGTAAGTTTAAGATTATAAACAGATGTGCGTTTACTTTTACGCTGTTGCCACATAGGGTGTAATTAAATTGTTAATATAGAAAGCTTAACTATAGCTAATTAACACCAGAAACAAAAATGGCGCAGTGAAATATGCGCCATTTTCTTTTTAGCTTTAAACAAGCTCAGATATTATGAATCACTGACTTCTCGTGCCCAATGCTGCTGTTTCGCAACATGTAACTTACGGTAGCCATCCAGTAATGCGGCATGCTTTTTAAAGCCTTCAAGCGATAAACCTGGGAAGGTTAAGCCGTTAAAGCGTGTGCGACCTTCTGCAATCTCAATCGCTAGGGTTACATTGTTAGCGCCAAACATAAGCCCTAAAGCGTCTTGGTAGCTTGCATACTCACGTTCGTCATCATATTTAATTTCCAGGATTGCTTTTAAACAACGGAAATGACGCATTGCGTCTTCATTGACTTGGCCGGTATGTAAAATCCAGTCAACCCAATCAATCGCTTCTTCGCTACCTGCCGCTAAGCATAAGTGTGCTTTCAGTTCACCAATACGTAGAGTATGCCAAGGCGTATCGGCATCGGTTGCTAAGCCAATGAATTCAGCCGCGCGAATAATATCGCTGTGACCAGCTTCTTCTAAGCTATCGTAAATTTCCATCAGTTGCTCAGTGTCATACTGATCTAGTGATAGGAAGGTTTCACGGAATTTAGCCCCTTCGTTATTATTACGCCAAATAAGCTCATCTACCGGGTAAATATCAGACATACCAGGCACTAAAATACGACATGCATACACATTTAAGTGGGTGTAATCCATGATGTAGATATCATGGCCCATGCTGTGAATTAGATCAGTACAGAAGTTATATTCTTGCTCAGTTGAGCCACTAAAGTCCCAATGTACAAATTCAAAGTCAGCTTCAGAACGGAAAAAGTCATGTGAAATTAAACCGCTTGAATCAATAAAGTGCAGTTCAATGTTTTCAGGTGTGGCCACTTCGTCGTTGTCAAAAGTAGCAGGTTGGAATACGTCTAGTTGATCTAGGCGACGACCTTGCAGTAATTCGGTAACGGTACGCTCTAGCGCTACTTCAAATGAAGGGTGAGCACCAAAAGAAGCAAATACAGAGCCATCTACTGGGTTGATTAGCGTAACACTCATTACAGGGTATTTACCGCCAAGTGAGGCATCCGCAATACGTAAATGGAAACCATGGCTACGAAGTTCTTCACAGGCTTCATGAATTTTAGGGTATTGTTTTACTATTTCTTCAGGCACGATAGGTAAGCTAATGCCTTCGGCAATAATACGGTTTTTAATAGCGCGTTCAAATACCTCAGATAACCCCTGTACACGGGCTTCAAATTTAGTATTACCAGCACTCATACCATTGGATACAAAAATATTACCAATCACGTTCACCGGAATATAAATTTCTTGGCCGTCGCGCTGGCGAGTATAAGGTACAGTACAAATACCACGTTCAAAATTGCCAGAATTAAAGTCATAAAGGTGTGAAGCGGTTAATTCACGCTCTGGGTCGAAGTAATCCCATAAGCTCTCATCCATAATCCCTTGTGGTACTTCATCTTCTGCTACTTTAAACCATTTTTCGTTCGGATAATGGGTAAAGTCACCATTGGCAAATTCTTCACCTAAGTAAAAATCAGCAAAAAAGTAGTTACAGCTTAAGCGCTCAAAATATTCACCTAACGCAGAAGCGATAGAGGCTTTATCAGTGGCACCTTTACCGTTAGTAAACATCACACCACAGTCGCTATCTTTTATATGAACTGAATAACAGTTTGCTACAGGGTTAAGCCATAGCGCTTCTTCAATATTAATATTTAGCGCTTTTAGCTTGTTTTGCATGGTAGAGATAGACGACTCTAAATCGCGGTCTTTACCTTTAATAAATGTTTTTTCAGTCATTTTGATCTCAACTAGGTCTGCACAATACATGAACTGTGTATTATCGTGGATTTTGATGTTTATTTCACCCTTTACCCGCTTTTCGTAGCGTTTTTAATAGAACGATTATGAATATATGCTAATAATAGTTTATTGAAATAGTTGAAGGGTATGTTTATGTTTAAAGTAATCAAGCGGTTGCTATTGGTTGTTGTGGTTTTAGCGCTCGCTGGTACTGCCATTGTTTACGGCGTTTTGACCTTAAGTTTACCTACCCTTGATGGTAAAGGTCGAAGCGATGCGGTGACACAGCCTGTTAAAGTTGCTCGAGATACCCTTGGCCAAGCTGTTATTACTGCAGCAACTCGCCACGAAGCTGCCTATGGCTTAGGTTATGCCCACGGACAAGACCGCTTTTTTCAAATGGATTTACTTAGACGTAATGCCGCTGGTGAGCTCAGTGAGTTATTTGGTAAAGCTGCGCTTGCTCTTGATAAAAAAATGCGCTTTCATCAATTACGTAAACGTAGCCAAGCTATTTTAAAAACTCTCCCTGAAGCCGATAAGCAACTACTAAAAAGTTATGCTCAAGGAGTAAACGAAGGACTTGCGCAAATAGGGTACCCAAGCTTTGAATACTTACTCACAGGGGCTGAGCAACAGCCATGGCAAAGTGAAGATAGCCTGTTAGTTATTTTTAGCATGTACCTAGACTTACAAACCGCCACCTTTGAACGCGACCAAGCTTTAATTCAAATACAGCAGCAATACGGCGCAAAAATGGTTGAATTTTTAACTCAACCAAGCCAATACCAAGCAGCATTAGATGGCAGTGTTTTAACACCTTATACCCAAACTATACCCCAGTTACCAACGCAGTCATTAGCGGCGATTAAAACTATTACCGCTAATTTAGAAGTAGGCAGTAATAACTGGGCAGTAACCGCAGACTTAACTAATACCCAAGCTGCGATGCTTTCAGATGATATGCATTTATCAATGGCGGTGCCGGTTATTTGGTATCGCGCACAACTTAATTACACCCATGACAATCAAGCTTATCAAGTAACCGGTGTTTCGTTACCAGGGGCGCCTGCCATTGTGGTTGGCAGTAATAATAAAATTGCATGGGGATTTACTAATGGTTATATAGATACAGCCGACTGGGTGGCATTAACTGATAGCAGTAAAACGTGGCAAGTAAATGAAGTGATTGCCTTACCTAATGGCAACAGTGAAACCTATCCATTAACGCTAAGCGAGTATGGCCCTGTTAAATACATCAACAATCAGCCTTATGCATTAAGTTGGGCAGCGCATCAGCCGTATGCCGTTGATATGCAATTGTTGCAGCTTGAGCAGGCTGAAACAGTGGATGATGCCCTTAACATTGCAAGTAACGTGGGTATTCCAGTACAAAACTTAATGGTGGTAGATAGCCAAGGCAGTGCCGCTTGGAAACACATGGGTGGTATTCCTGCGCGAACAGCACCCAGTGAGTTAGCCATTAATGAAAATGAGTATTCAGCAACTTGGCAGCAAAATGAAGTTATTCGCCCATTTGTTAAAAACCCTCAGAGTGGGCGCCTATGGACAGGGAATTCGCGAGTGGTTTCTGCTGAGGATAATGCACGTTTTGGTAATGGCGGCTATGCGCTTGGAGCCCGTGCAACGCAAATTCGCGATAGGCTATTTGAAAAACAACGCTTTAATGAAAGTGATTTTTATCAGTTGCAGTTAGATAACCAAGCACGATTTTTAATGCCTTGGCATGCCTTATTGCTTGAGCAGTTAAAAAAGCAGCCCGCGCGTTATAAAGATCACATAAATGCCCTCGAAAACTGGCAGCAATGCGCTTGCCCGCAATCAATAGGGTATACCTTAGTAAAGACGTATCGTGATGAATTGATAAATATTTTATTTAGCAGTATTGAGACAACACTCAACCAGCAAGATGGCACATTAAAATATGTGAAACGTGATTTAGAGCCCGCTGTTTGGCAGTTAATAAAGGCGCAGCCAACAAGTTGGGTTAATCCGCAGTTTACTAATTGGGAGCAACAATTACAGGGAGCCTTTGAGCAAACTCTCGCACAGTTAACAACAAAGTTTGGTAACAACATTCAAAACTGGCAATGGGGTAAAGTAAACGAATTAACAATTGAACACCCATTTGCTAAACAAATACCGATGCTTAGTAAGTTACTTAACATGCCAACAGCGTCGGGGTTTGGTGATAGTTATATGCCAGCGGTGCAAAAACGCGGTTTTGGTGCATCACAGCGATTTATTGCCCAACCTGGACATTTAGAAAGTGCTATTTTAACTGTGCCAGGTGGGCAATCAGGTCACCCACTTTCTGAATTTTATCGAGCTGGCTTTGATGAATATGTAGAGGGTAAGCACACCCCATTGTTACCGCAAACATTCATGCATCAAATTGAAATAGTGCCGATGAGCGACTAGCTTTGGGTGCAGAGTGAGCTAAATAAGTCGCTACCACGTTTTATAACCATGATTATTAATTATAGGGTTACAACAATGAAAAAATTACTACCGGCATTAATAACGACTTTACTACTAAGTAACTACGCGGCAGCGGATGACAACCCAGTTTCAGCTAAGCAGCTGAGCGAACATGTGTATGTTCTATATGGACAAGGCGGTAACATTGCCGCCAGCGTAGGGGATGATGGCATATATATTATTGATGATCAGTTTGCCAAACTCTCAGACGATATTAAAAAAACCATTAGCGATTTAAAACCTGGCAGTGCTGAGTTTGTAATTAACACCCACCATCATGGCGATCACACCGGGGGTAACGAAAATTTTGCTAAAGCCGGTGCTCATGTTATTGCCCACAATAATGTACATAAACGCTTAAAAGAAAAACATGGCGAAGGGTCTGATTACCTACCACGGATTAGTTTTGGTCATGATTTAACACTGCACTTTAATAATGAGCAAGCGCATGTTGTGCATTATCAACATGCTCACACCGATGGCGATGCGGTGATTTTTTTCAATAATGATAATATTGTGCATATGGGAGACATTTATTTTAACTTTGGTAGCCTCCCGTTTGTTGATGTAGACAGTGGTGGCAGTGTTGACGGTGTATTAGCGGCGGTTGATGATGTTATTAATCAGATTGATGATAAAACCCAAGTTATTCCCGGTCATGGCCCACTAAGTGACCGTTCAGGACTGATAACGTATCGTAAGCTGGTGCAAAAAGCGAAAGATGTTATGCTAAAAGCAATGCAAAATGACGCCAGTTTAGAGCAGGTACTTAAAGCAGACCCATTGTCAGAACTTGGCCTTGAATATGCAAATTGGTTACCTAAAGAGCGCGTAACCACACTTTTTTATCGCAGTTTAAAGTAGCGCACAGCGCGAATAAAAACGCATAAACCTAATAAAGCTGAGCATGTGTTCAGCTTTTTTGATTCTTACATGCCCCAAGGAGTTGCGTATGTCGGCAGAAAAAACCCATCTTGAAATTTGTAACTTAACCCGAGAGCAATACCCACAAATTAAAACCTTGATGGACGAAGCTTACCCCGACCTAGGCGGCGCATGGCCAAGCCATACTATTTTTAGACTCATCGATCAGTTCCCTGAAGGGCAAATAGGTATTGTGGATGACGGCGTGCTGGTGGGTTTAGCGCTGAGTGTACAGGTAGATTATGCGCGTTTTTCAAACCCGCATACCTATGAAGATATTGCCGACGGCCACGACCGTGTATTTAGCGACACCACAGGGGATGCTTTATACGGTTTAGATGTTGCCATTAGTGAGCAATACCGTGGCATGCGTTTAGGGCGTCGTTTATATGATGCGCGAAAAGAATTGTGTCGTCAGTATAATTTACGCGCTATTTTGGCGGGTGGGCGTATTCCGCGTTATTACAATCACAGTAGTGAAATGACCCCAATGGAATACATTGCAAAGGTCGATCAAAAAGAGTTATACGATCCCATACTCAGCTTTCAATTAGCTAATGACTTTCAGGTTAAACGATTATTGAAAAAATACTTACCTGAAGATCAGGAATCGGTCGGTTATGCCACATTACTTGAGTGGAATAACATTATGTATGAGCCAACCGACACCGTTATTGAGTCAACTAAATCAATCGTGCGGGTAGGGGCTGTGCAGTGGCAAATGCGCTGTGTTGAATCGGTTGAAGAAATGCTTAAGCAAGTTGAATACTTTGTTGATACGGTATCTGATTACAAAAGCGATTTTATTTTATTCCCGGAGTTTTTTAATGCGCCACTAATGGGATTAACCGAGCAAAGTAATCAAACTGAGGCAATTCGTTATTTAGCCGAATACACAGAAACCTTTAAAAACGCCATGTCGCGTATGGCGATAGAATACAACGCCAACATTATTACCGGCTCAATGCCGCTTGCCGAAGACGATAAAATATATAACGTTAGTTATTTATGCCACCGCAGCGGCAAAATAGACGAGCAACGTAAAATTCATATTACCCCGCATGAACATAATGACTGGGTTATTCAAGGCGGCGATAAAATTGCTGTATTCGATACAGATGCAGGCCGGGTTGGTATTCAAATTTGTTACGATGTCGAGTTTCCTGAGTTGTCACGTATTTTGGCCACCCAAGGTTTGGATATTTTATTTGTGCCATTTTGGACCGACACCAAAAATAGTTACTTGCGTGTACGCCATTGTGCCCAAGCACGTGCCATTGAAAACGAATGTTATGTGGTTATTGCAGGCTCTGTGGGTAACTTACCTGAAGTAGAAAGCTTAGATGTGCAGTTTTCACAGTCGGCGGTACTAACCCCATCGGACTTTTCATTTCCACATGATGCCACACTAAATGAAGCCACCACCAATACAGAAATGTTATTATTTAGCGACTTAGATATGGATAAGTTAAAAATTCTTCACAGTGAAGGGACAGTGCGTAACTTAAAAGATCGCCGTCACGATTTGTATGAAGTGATATTGAAAAAGAGAGATGTTTAATGGCGTGGATGTATTTAATTATTGCAGGGTTACTTGAGATTGGTTGGCCTATAGGGTTAAAAATCTCTCAAACCCCTGAAACTCGTTGGCAGGGTATAGCAGTTGCCGTTGCATTTATGGTCGCGAGTGGCTTTATGCTGTGGTTAGCGCAAAAGCAAATATCTATGGGTACGTCATATGCGGTGTGGACAGGTATTGGGGCCGCTGGTACGTTTTTAGTGGGTATATTATTTTACGGTGATGCCGCTACGTTTGGTCGTATTGCTGGTGTGTTAATGATTATTTGTGGTGTGATCACCCTAAAAATTAGTCATTAGTTATTAAAAAACAAGCGCAGCTTTATAGCTGCGCTTTTTTTAGCTGCTCGGCAGCATAACCAATATGGCAGCCACTGCAATCAGTAATAGCCCTGCGCTGTCTTGGCGTTTTAGTGGTTGTTTTAACCATAAAACGGCAATTAACATCGTAAAAAATACCTCTATCTGGCCGAGCGTTTTTACATAGGCTACATGTTGTAAGCTCATTGCGCTAAACCAACCTATTGACCCCAAGCAACTAAATATACTCACCGTACAAGTCATACCCTTATGCTGAAGCATGGTTTGAAACGTGTCGCGTTCCTTTAAGGCAATATAAATACACAGCATTAGTGTTTGTAAACTAATAACAAGCAATAAAACCCATGCAGGCGCATACGGAAAAGCAATCCCCGAACTCAAGCTGGCTTCTCTGATCCACGATGATGACAACGCAAAGGCGGTACCGCAGGCAAGTCCTGTTAATGCTGTTTTTAAGCTAAAGTGTTTTACATTGGCAATACCACTTAATAGTAATACCGCAATTGCACCAATAAATACGCCCAGCCAACCAAGTAATGACAGCGTTGAGCCAAAAAACAATAGCCCGAGTATGGCCGCCATAAGCGCTTCGCTTTTAGCGAGGCCAGCACCTACAGCAAAATTATTCATTTTAAATAATTTAACCATGAGTCCCGTAGCAATAATTTGCACTATGCTGGCACCAATAATGTAGCTAATAAATAAAGGGTTAAATGAAGGAAAGGGAGCATCTTGGTGATAATAAAGCGCATATAAATACAGCCCGGCAATAGGGCTTGCCACAATAAAGCGGGCTAATGTAACGCCAGCAATGCTCACATGAGTGCTTAATTTACTTTGCAGAGCGTTACGCCATGACTGCATAAATGCAGCAAAAATAGTCAGTAAAATCCAAATCATCTTAAACAGCATACAATAAGTGGAGGAGTAATTTAGCAGTACTAAGACATGAAAGCGACCCTCAAAAAGGCATAATGAATATTCATCACCTGCGACAATTTGCCACAGTGACGCACTGCTTAAATCGGCTATAGTGTCTGGGATGTTACTGCTCGCCGCCAGAACTCAGGTTATTTATATTTGGCGGCTTTTTTCTATGTGCTGTGTTATTTTGAGTTATAAATAATAACTTGAGAATGATAATGACAACTTTATTGGTTTGCGCCTTAATGGCAGTGATCATGCCTTATGTTGCGAGAATACCAGCGATTATAGAAATGAATAAGCTCGGTGGTTACGATAATAAACACCCGCGCCAACAACAAACACAGCTCACAGGGCTCGGGGCTAGGGCGTTGGCTGCGCATCAAAACTGTTTTGAGTCGCTAGCGGTATTTGCTGTCGCTTTGGCGGTGGTATTAGGCACTAATAATGTTAATGCCGTAACCGAAACTTTAGCGATGACGCATATTGTTGCGCGTATTTTATTTTGTGTTTTTTATTACTTAAACCTCGATATTATTCGATCGTTCACTTGGCTGGTGGGAATAGGAACCGCTATTGGCATGATCGCTGTCAGTTTGTAACGTGAATAAGCAAAAAACCACAAAGCAAGCAGCCTAAAAGGGTGCTTGCTTTATAGTCTTAAACACTCATTTTTATTAATGCGATACTTTAATTCGCTCTATTAAGTCACTTTTTGCAACTGCACTATTGATTGCAAAGTCAAGTTGTATCAGTACGTTCTGTTGCCCCATTGATGAAGGCGTATACTGCCATTGCATCAGTGCTTTTTTTGCCTCTTTGTTAAACACGGCCTCTGGCTCAGCTTTTACAACAGTAATGTTAGCTGTTTCGCCTGCTGGGGTTATGTCGTATTTTAATACCACTGAACCACTAATGCCTTGTTCTGCTGCTTGTTTAGGATAAAGCGGTTCGATTCGCATTACGGGAGCAATAGATGTTCCTTTGTTTGCTGATACTTCAGGTTGTTTTGCAATTGTTAAGCCACTGAGTAAACTCGCAGTGATAAGTAACAAGCTCCCTTTTGCTAGGCGTGAATGTGCGCCATTATGTTTGATATTAGTAAGTCGTTGTAACATGGTTTTTTTATCTCCGTAGTGTGAATAAGCCATCAGACCCGCTGGTGCATTGGCAGCGCAGTTTACTAAGGCTTTGCTATATAAAATCTGTTGCTGTGTGGTTTTATTACTTAGTACCCGTTCATCACAAGTCAGCTCTTGTAAGCGGCGAATGCTTGCGTATGTCATCCAAGCCAAAGGGTTAAACCACATTAAAATTGTAGCCAGTAATAGCAGCGCATTTGTTAGGTTATCTTTTCGTTTTATATGCACATTTTCGTGCTCTAAAATAAGCGCCAATGTGGCCTTATCAAACAGAGTATTGTAGTTGTGTGGTAAAACTAGCTTGCTATTTAGTACCCCAATTACCATAGGTGTTGCCACTTGATGGCTAGTGAAGGTTTTTACCCCTGAGCTTATTTCTGCTTGTAAATGTGTTACTTCACAAAGCTGCAGATTGCTTACAAATCGGCGATGAATAATCCAAGTGACGATTAATAGTAGCGCCGTAATAACCACATACAGTAGCGCCCAGTTAATACTAATACTGCTTATCAATGGTTGATTAGGAGTAATGATATAATGACCAATTGGACTGTTTTGTAATGGTCTAATTGCATTGGGTAAATTAGCGATAAGCAGCGAGACTGGTATTAACCACGCTAATTTATAAATAAACTGCGAACCAATTGCTTTTAAGCCAAAGCGCTCAAGTAAAACAAACCCTATAAACAAAATGCTTAATAATAATTGCTGTTCTATTAGCCAATTAAAGCTTGCTTGAATAACCATGCGAACCCCCTACTTTTGGTTTTTTTCCCAGTCATCTATGACTTTTTTAAGCTCGTTTATATCTTGTTGAGAGAGTTTTTCTGATTTTGCAAAACCACTTACCAACGGGGCTATACGGCCACTAAAAAAGCGCTCAATAAAGTTTTGGCTTTCTTTTAGGGTGTAATCAGCACGCTCTATACAGGGGGTGTAAATATATTGGCGGCCTTCTTTTTCGAAACTAAGCGCCCCTTTTTTAACTAATCGACCTAATAAGGTTTTAATGGTTTTTTCGTGCCATTGTTTATCATCACTCAAGCGCTCAATAATTTGGCTGGCATTAGCGGGGTAGCTAATCCATAGCGCATCGAGTACTTCAAATTCTGCTTTGGATAATTCGATCATTTCATTGCCTACAAATGTAATCTTTAATTTAAGACTACACCTGTAATCTGTTTTTGCAAGTTTATTTTTTGTTTTTTAATTGCGTTAAAGCGAGGGGGGTAGCGTGAGCTTGTTAGCCTAAAATGTCGCTTTTATTAATTTTTATAAACTGGTTTTCGGGTAAATTTAAATGTTCTAACAGTAATTCACTTATTTGTACGCGGTATAAATCAATCACTTTGTAACCACAGTAATGCGCCATTTTACGAATTTGTCGATTAAGCCCTTGTTTTAAAATAATACTAAACTGATTGTCAGTGATTTTAGTCACCTCACACGGCAAGGTCATTTGCTTGTCGACAGGGACGCCTGCAGCCATTTTTTCACAAAAACCCGCGTCTAATGGTTTATTCACAGTGACTAAGTACCGTTTGGGTTGATGAAAGTCAGGGTGGATCAACTGATTACAAAAATCCCCATCATTGGTCAAAATAAGCAATCCGCGCGAGTCTTTATCTAGGCGACCAATAGGATATACCCGTGTTAGTTGCGGTAAATGGTGAATAAGGCTGCTTGGGTCGTGCTGATTGAGTTTACAATCAATTCCTACCGGTTTGTGGTAGGCAAAGTAGACTAAATCGGCTGGGCCTTTAATGGCGTGACCATTAACGATAACACTGTCGTTTTCGTCCACATGATCGATATGATTAGCTTGGCGATTATTAACCATGACCACACCTTCATCAATTAAGCGCGAGGCCTGTTTGCGAGAGCATACGCCGGCATGCGCTATGTACTTTGCGAGTCGAATTTTTGTATCCATGATAGCGCGTAATTAAAAAAATCTGATCGCGATTATAGCAAAGCTGCGTATTGATTACTTGGACAGTTAATTTAACAGTAGGTAGGTTAATATGGGTATTCAATTTTCAGAATTAAAAAAGCATCAGCCATTACAAAAAGTGGTGGTTCATTCACTGGAAATGGCCTTGTATCAAGTGTCTGTTGTCATTAATAATGTTGAATACTATGTACAAGAAAGTGATGGTGAATTTGTAAAGGCAGTCAGCCCATTACATATTCAAAAACGCTTTGAAGACATTGCTTATGCGCAAATGATGCTCAGGCATACCAGCGCTTATGATGAAATGTGTGGTCAGCCGGAAAAAATTTCTAGCAATATGCTGGAAGTTCCCTTTGGACAAAATAACCTGTTTTAACATCAGGTATTTGCTAAAATAGGCCTATTTGGAACGCCCAATGTACCTATTGCATGCTGATAATACTGAGCAATTAAACCAAGCACTGCGCGCTAATATGCTTGAGTTTAATGCTCAACACTTCGACGCAGAGCGCCAAGCTCTTGGCTTTAAATATCTCAACAAACAGAATGAATTAGTTGCCGGTATAAGCGGTCATGTATTTGGCAATTGGCTGCTAATAAGTTGGTTGTGGTGCGATGAATCCGCACGGGGCAATGGCTTGGCTGATTCGTTAATAATGTCATTAGAACACGCGGCAATTGAACTGGGCGCGGTTCAGGCTCAGCTTGACACCTTAGACTTTCAAGCCAAACCTTTCTATGAAAAGCGCGGTTATCAGGTTAAATATCAACTTAACAATTACCCGCTTAGTGGTACGCGTTACTTTATGGAAAAACCGCTAATAGTGGCTAAATAACGCTGTTTTGAGCATTATTCTTTTGCGGTTAAAGGCGTGCCATCAAAGCTAATGCCTAAAAATGGTGTCGCCTCCGGCGCTAACATAAACGTACGAATATTCATGTGGTCATCGGCATTTGGGTTGTTTAGTACATCTTCACGGTAAAATTTACCAAAGCAATCTAAGGTATTTTGTTTGCTAAGACCGTTGAGCTTAGCAAATGCAAAAATTTTGCACGAACCGTTATTTTCACTCGCAGAGCTCAATAACCCATGGTTACTGAAACCGCATGCTGTAAAAGTATAGTGCTCATCAATAACGGCCATAGTATCAGCAAAGCTAATACTTTTAGGTTCATCTGCGAGTGTTGTTAAGTAATCTGTGAGCGTCATACGCTGTCCTTGTTATTATAATATGTCGTTAATTAACTAACTCTAACCTATCTTATTAGTAAAACAAGCATAGGTTATATTAAATGGGTTAATGCATGAATGTTGGTTATTTCAATATCAGCCAGCCCTTTGTAGGCATAAGCTTGTGCTTGATTATTTAACCATACAGACTGACAGCCCGCGTTATTAGCACCTTGAACATCGCTATCAAGGCTATCGCCAATGTGTAACAGTTCGCTGTTTTTAATATTTAAATGCGTTGCAGCCTGATCAAATAATGTTGTGTGCGGCTTTGCTTTACCGTGCAACCCTGCCTGTAGGACTAGTTCAAATTTGTCTTTTAAATTAAAGCGTTCAACCTCAACATTGCCATTGGTAATGGCGATTAATCTGTAGTGTTGACTTAGTTTATCAAGCAACTTCAGTACGTCTGTGCTCACAGTAATATTGCTTCGCTCATCAGCAAATGCTTGATATGCCATGTTTGCATGATGCTCTATTTCATCACCTTTAAAACCTAATTCAGACAATACTAAGCGCAAGGTATGCTTACGCCATTGAGTGACATCATCAATAAGCTCTGGCTGCTTTAGCGCCGCGAGCTCACGGCATTGTTGCCAAAATTGAGCTCCTTGTTGACGATAACCTGGCAAGGCGTTTAAGTAATCATGCTGCGCTTGAACTGCCGCCGTTATAATGGGTCGGTTATCGTACAAGGTGTCGTCTAAGTCAAAACTCAGCACAGAAAAAGGAGAAATTGCGCGATTAAATCGGATCATGGTTGCTGCTCTAATCAGTTCTTTTTTTAGCACGTGGGTGGGTGTTATCGTACACCTTAGCTAAGTGCTGAAAATCTAAATGGGTATAAACTTGGGTTGCAGATAAACTACTGTGGCCTAATAGCTCTTGGACTGCTCGTAAATCGCCAGAAGACTCTAAAATATGCGATGCAAATGAGTGGCGTAATTTATGCGGATGCACTTGTGAGCTTATACCTTGTTTAATACCCCATTCTTGCATACGCAAACGAACTTGGCGTACAGAAATACGGTTTTTTTTGCTACTTAAAAATACCGCATGTTCATCTGAGCCCATAAATAGTGGGCGAACTGCTAACCATTTTTTTAATGCCTCAAGTGCTTTGGAGCCAACCGGTATTAGGCGTTCTTTTGCGCCTTTGCCTCGTACTAATATTTCACCGCTACGAGTGTTTATATCTTGCATGTTAGTGCCAACTAACTCGCTAATACGTAACCCTGATGAATACATTAGTTCCATCATCGCTTTATCACGCATGGCGAGTGGATCATCATCGGGGATTTCGAGTAAACGAGCCACTTGGTCAACATCAAGGTTTTTAGGTAAAGGCCGCGCAAATTTAGGGCCTTTTATGCCCTGTGCCGGATTATGGTAATGCGCTTGCTCAGTAATATTTTTTGCTTTTAAAAATTTATACAAACTACGTATGCAGCTTAATTTTAAGCTGATTGTTCTGCCACTTAATTGTTTTGCCCGCAGTGCCATACTGTAACGACGAATATGCTCACTTTGTACCGCAAACCAATTATCGCACAGTTTATTAAAATACAAGGCGGCAAAACCTAATTGGCTGACATACTGATTAACGGTGTGCGCTGAATATTGACGTTCAAATTTTAAGTAATCACTAAATAATGTAATGGGTGTACGCCAGCTATCGCTTAAGTCGCTTATATTTGGCGCGTTATCACTCATGCCAGTTCCAGTAACCGTATTTGCAATGAGCGCACAAAATCTAATACAAATAAGTTATCTTGTGAGGGCTCAAAGTGGTTTTCATCGTGGCTGCCAAAAGCCAAAATTGCGTAGGGGTTACTCGGCTCACCAATTAAATAAAGTGCGGTCGATTGGGTATCATTGTTAAAGAGTAAGTCGCGTTCTTGCTGATTTACACGGCCTAAATAATGATTACTATCTGATAGTCTATGCTTTACTAACTCTTCAAAGGCATTATCGTATCTAACGAGTTTGCATTCATTAATAGTCGGGCTCATACAAATAATATTGCGTAAGTTACTGGCCAGTGTATTAAAGTCGTAATTACTCCACAGCTGTCGGTGACATTGGCTAAATAAACGATAAACCAGTTCATTCTGGGTCGCATTTTTGCTCATGCTGTCTATTTGATTTTTTAGCTGTGTATTGTGCTCGCGTAATTGGCGCTGCTGAATATGCACTAATGAAGTAGCACCCTGTACTTGCTGTTGTAACTCAAGTTGCGCTAATAGCGCAGGTTGATTTATTAAAAAATCAGGATGCTGTTGTAAGTAATCTATTACTTGCTGTTTAGTTAATTCACTCATAGTGCAACTTGCCCATCAAATACATGTTCAGCGGGACCTGTCATACGCACTGGATGGCCCTCGCCACTCCAGCGCACTTGTAAGCTACCGCCGGGTAAATCAACTTGTACGGTACTGGTGAGCTTATTTTGGATAAAACCAATCACCATGGCAGCACACGCGCCGGTACCGCAAGCAAGTGTTTCGCTTACACCACGCTCCCATACTCTGAGTTTAATGTGCTCTTGAGAGATAACCTGCATAAAGCCAATGTTCGCGCGTTGTGGAAAACGCTCATGGTTTTCAAGCAACGGGCCTAGGGTATCCACTTGGGCTGTTTCTATATCGTCTACTTCCATTACGCAATGAGGGTTACCCATAGATACGGCACCACTAAAAACGGTATGCTCTTCTGCGCGAATAATATAAGTCAGCTCACGTTTGGTTGCTTTGAGTGGAATTTTATTTGGCTCAAAATTAGGGTGACCCATATTAACGGTTACTTGACCGTCTTTTTCAATATACAGGGTGAGATTACCAGACTTAGTCGACACGCTGATTTTATGTTTATTGGTTAAGCCTTTCATGCGTACAAAGCGGGCAAAGCAGCGCGCACCGTTACCACATTGTTCTACTTCGTGGCCGTCAGCGTTAAAAATACGATAGTGAAAATCGAGATCGGGTGAGTAAGGGGCTTCAACCATCAGTAGTTGATCAAACCCAATGCCGAAATGGCGATCGGCCAGCTTTTTGATTTGATCACGAGATAAAAAAACGTTTTGTGTAATGTTATCAATCACAACAAAGTCGTTACCTAAGCCGTGCATTTTGGAAAAATTAACTAACATAGCGCTCTAATTCGGTTTTGCTCTGTGCTAATCATGCCACAGAGCAGCTAGTTGGCAAAAACGTTTATGGTAAAACTTTCTCACCTTGGTATAAGCTTTCGATAGTTTCGCGTTCGCGAATAAGGTGATGTTGCTCACCATCAACCATTATTTCAGCAACCCGTGGGCGTGAGTTATAATTTGAACTCATAGTAAAACCATAGGCTCCAGCACTTCGCTGTACTAATAAATCACCTTGTTTGAGTGCTAATGGGCGGTCTTTACCTAAAAAGTCACCTGTTTCACACACCGGCCCAACTACGTCGTAATTATGGGTCGGTGTTTCGTCATCACGCACTGATACAGGAATAATTTTTTGCCATGCTTGATACAGTGATGGGCGCAACATGTCGTTCATACCCGCATCGACAATCGCAAAATATTTGTCTTGGTTTTGTTTAATAAACTCAACTTGTGTTACTAAAATCCCCGCGTTTGCGGCAATGGCTCGCCCTGGTTCAAAAATCAGTTCTAGGTGACGGTAATTCGCAAGGCGTTGCGTTACTTGTGCTGCATATTCACTTGGATGCGGGGGTTGCTCATCATCATAGGTTACTCCAAGTCCTCCACCAATATCTAGATGGCTTAGCTCAATACCTGCATTCTTTAACTCATCAATTAATGCCAGTAGTTTCTCAAGCGCCTCTAAAAACGGTTTGGTTTGTGTAAGCTGTGAGCCAATGTGGCAATCTACGCCAACAATCGTTAAGCCAGGTAACGACGCAGCATGTTGATACACGCTTAAAGCAGATTCGATACCAATGCCAAACTTGTTCTCTTTAAGCCCAGTAGAAATATATGGATGTGTTTTGGCATCAATATCGGGGTTAACGCGAATAGAAATTGGCGCGTCTAAATTAAGCTCGCAGGCCACTTCAGAAATGCGCTCAAGCTCTGAGATTGACTCAACATTAAAGCATTTAATACCTAATTCTAACGCATAAGCAATTTCGTCAGCCGTTTTAGCAACCCCAGAAAATACCACTTTATTAGCAGCACCTCCGGCTTTGATCACCCGAGCTAATTCGCCTTTTGAGACAATATCAAAACCCGCACCAAGTCGTGCCAATATATTTAACACCGCAATATTTGAATTTGCTTTAACGGCATAACACACTAGGCTTTTGTGATCTTTAGCCGCATTAGCAAACGCTAAATAATGACGTTCAAACGTGGCTCTTGAATACACATAACACGGCGTACCATAGTGTTGTGCAATAGTGGCTACGCTGACATCTTCAGCAAATAGTTGGTTGTTTTTATAATTAAAAAAATCCATTTATTGCTCCTGTTGTTGCTCTACGGGTGTTTGTTTATTAGGGGTGTCAGTTGGCTGGTTTTGTTCAGTAGGCTGCTCGGGTAAGTACAGCGGGCCGCTTTGACCACAGCCAGCTAACGCACACAACAATACGGTGCTGATTAATAGTTGTTTTAATTGTAAGGTATATGTCGCTTTCATTAGATTAATACGGTTGCTGGCTTTATAATCGCAGAGTAACAGAATATCTAAAAAATGCAGCTATTCGCGGATGATTTTATTCCTGTTACACTAGCTCTATAAACATGCACCCATTATTTAGGCGCCTCGCCTGCAAAGGAAATTAACGATGACTGATCACGAATATCACCAGTTAGCAGAAGCTCTTATGTTCACTATTGAAGAACAAGTTGATGATTGTGAAGCAGATTTAGATTATGAATCGGCTCAAGGTATTTTAGAAATTATTTTTCCAGATCGCAGTAAGATTGTGATTAATAAGCAAGCCCCTTTGCACCAGGTATGGGTAGCAACAAAATTCAATGGACATCATTTTGAAATGCGTGATGGTCAATGGATTGATAACCGCTCGGGTGCAGAGTTTTGGAGTTTCATTAACGAAGCGTCAACACGTCAAGCGGGTCAAGAAATTAAGTGGCAATCAACGCTATGAGTTTAGGGTTTGTAGAATACCCGGCACAAAGTGCCCATAAAGCCACGGTGATTTGGCTACATGGCTTAGGTGATTCAGGTGATGGTTTTGCACCAGTTGCCCCGCAGCTCGATTTACCTACTGAGTTAGGAGTGCGTTTTATTTTTCCGCACGCGCCTATGCAGGCTGTTACAGTTAATGGCGGTATGCAAATGCGCTCATGGTACGACATTAAATCTATGGATTTAGATAAACGTGCCGATGAGCAAGGGGTTAGAGAATCAGCAGCGAAAGTTGAGCAACTCATCACACAAGAAATTGCTAATGGCATACCTGCGAGTAAAATTATTTTAGCGGGATTTTCGCAAGGTGGCGTTGTATCGCTGCATTTAGCACCGCGTTTAGAGCAAAAACTGGCTGGTGTAATGGCGCTGTCAACCTACATGTGTGTGCCACATAAATTGGCCGATGAAGCAAAACAAACACAGTTAAATATATTTATGGCTCATGGTAGCCAAGATGACGTTGTACCGCATAGCGCGGGTAGAAGTGCGTTTGAAGTATTATCAACGCATAACATGGATGTAAGTTGGCAAGAATACCCAATGGGGCATCAGGTTTGTACACAAGAGTTACAAGCTGTGCGCCAATGGTTAATTTCTCGCTTAAGTTAGTTTAGGAGCCGCTGAGGGTCAAAATGAGTCAAAAAATAGTAATAACAGCAAATGTAAAACGCGAACCATCTACTAGCAAACCCAACGTGAGCTATGAGTGGCATTGGCGTCGGATTGTGAGTATTTCTATGTTGGTGATTATGACCTCTGCAGCGGTTATTTACGGCCTGTCTAGTGCTGTAAATGCTGATCAAGGGACGCCGCATCCTAATGAGCAGTCTGATTTAACTGAGCAACAAACAGCAATTGTGTCGCTAAGCGATGATAATGCAGTATCAGTAGAGAGTGAAAAAGCCACAGATGCTGATGAGGAGCCGGTGAGCAGTGTCGCGATTGCAGACCCTAGAACCATTTCCTCCAATGAGAAAATACCAGCGCCTATTACTGAACAGGCACCATCGGAGCCTGAAGTTCAACAAAATATTATTAAGCAAGAAGTAGAGCCAACGACCACAGCTGAGCCTGAAGAAGCAGTCATTGCAGCAATAGCCACTCCAGCCCCTGACGTTGTGAGTGCAAAACCCGCTGAGCAAAAAGAATTTGCTGCATCTGCAAATATTGCCAGTGTGGCCATTGGTGCCAAAATAGATACCGCTACCATAAGTCGTGCAGTTCTGACTCGCAGTGTCAGTAACCGTGAGCCAACTAACGTATTTGCCGCTGATGTGCGTTTAAATCAATTTGAAGAGTCGCTGTCATTTTTTAGTGAGCTTAAAAATTTACAGGGCCAGCAGGTAAAACATGTGTGGCTATTTGAAGGTGAAGTAATGGCCGCAGTGGCACTTAAGGTTACTTCTCCACGTTACAGAACGTACTCAACTAAAAATATTATGGATACTCAAATAGGGCATTGGCGCGTTGATGTAGTTGATGAAAACGGGCTACTCATCGCTCAAAAAGAATTTAGAGTTTTAGCAAATTAAATCGCCTTAGATTGAATAAATTTTAATCCTAAAGCTTGTAATTATTAATGGATATTTTATGACCGAAAAAACAAAGTTAGTTCGCATTGCCACTCGTAAAAGTGCATTGGCACTCTGGCAGGCTGAATTTGTAAAAGCGCAGCTAGAGCATTTTCATGATGACGTGCGCGTAGAGCTCGTGCCAATGTCGACTCAGGGCGATATTATTTTAGATACGCCATTGGCTAAAATTGGTGGCAAAGGTTTATTTGTAAAAGAACTAGAGCAAGCCATGCTTGATGGCCGTGCAGATATTGCTGTGCATTCAATGAAAGATGTACCAGTAGAGTTTCCGGATGATTTAGAACTGCACGTTATTTGTGAGCGTGAAGACCCGCGTGATGCGTTTGTATCAAATAACTTTGCCAATATTGATGCGCTACCACAAGGCGCTATTGTGGGGACTTCAAGTTTACGTCGCCAGTGTCAAATTAGAGCGCTGCGTCCGGATTTAGAAATTCGTGACTTACGCGGCAATGTCAATACACGTTTAGCAAAGCTTGATAGCGGCCAATATGATGCCATTATACTCGCAGCAGCAGGGCTAATTCGTTTAGAGATGGGCGAGCGTATTCGTGACTTTATTGAACCAGAAGTGTCGTTACCTGCTAATGGCCAAGGCGCTGTAGGCATTGAGTGTCGTATAGATGATACCGTGACAAAAGCATTATTAGCGCCACTTGAGCATAGTGAAACACGTATTCGCGTTAACGCTGAGCGCGCAATGAACCGCCATTTAGAAGGAGGCTGCCAAGTGCCAATTGGTGCGTATGCATTGGTTGATGGTGAGCAAGTACACTTACGTGGTTTAGTCGGTGCGATTGATGGCAGTGAAATTTTACGCGATGAAATTAGCGGTCACGTTGATGATGCTGAAAAGTTAGGTATAGAGCTGGCTAAAAAACTATTAGCACAAGGCGCAGATAAAATTCTAGCTGACGTATATCGAGACGCATAATGAAACATATCTTGATAACTCGGCCCGAAGGAAAAGGCGCAGCCCTTGCACAGCAACTTGAGCAAGCGGGTTATCAAGCGTCTTTATATCCAGTTTTAAAAATAACCTACTTAACGCCGACAAGCGTTGAATTAAGCCCGTTGGTAAACGCCGACAAAATTATTTTTGTTTCACAGGATGCGGTGCATGCATTAAATGCACTTAAGCCTGCAATTAATACCAAAGCGCAGTTTTATGGGGTGGGCCAACAAACAGCTGATACCATTTATGAAGTATTTGGTGTGCGAGCTGCATTACCAAAACAACATGACTCTGAGGGGTTACTTGCGCTTAAGTCATTGGCTGACGTTGATGGCAGTAATATTGTGCTGGTAAAAGGTATTGGCGGGCGACCTGAAATAACAAAAACCTTGAAGCAACGTGGTGCTTATTTAAATAATTGTGTGGTGTATCAACGTGAGCCGGTAGAGCCTAGTTCAGCTAACTGGATAGACCACTGGCAAAGCCTTAATGTACACGGTATAGTCATTACAAGTAATGCTGCAGTTGACGCTATATTTAATACTATTACGCCAGCGCAACTAACGTGGTTACAACAGTGCGAGTTTTATGTTGCCAGTGAGCGCATTGGTGCTTATTTACAGCAACAAAAAATAAATTCGACCCATATACACACTGCGGCAGGAGCTAGCGACCACGCTATGTTTACCTGCATTAATCAGCAAGGTAGCAAAATGAGTGAACAGTCAGCGACGCCAAAAGCAGAAAAAGAAGCACAGCCAATAGCAAAGAACACTTCTAATACGACTAAAAGTGACTCTGCAAAAGCGAATAACCAAACGCAGAGCACTCCTCAAAAAGTAAGTAAAGTAGGTAGCGTTGCGTTAGTGATTTCCTTGCTTGTTGCCAGTGGCGTGGGTTATGAGTTTTATCAAAAACTCAATGCCGGTAAAGTGCAAAATTTAGCGGTAAATGCATTAACAGAGCAAAATAAGATATTGCAGCAAGAGCTGCAAACGCTTAAGTCTGAGCAGCTCAGTTTGCAACAAGCACTGCTTAATAGCGAAGAGCAAATCGCTATGGCACTCAATGAAAATTCTGTAAAAAATCAACAAGCATTAAAAGCCGCGCTACAAAAGGTACAACAAAGTGGTAATACATTAAACCCACAAGAAGTGACCAGCTTGCAACGTATGGCTGAGTTTAAACTGTGGGCAGAGCAAGATTACTCAGGCACGAGTGCCGTGCTTAAACGTTTAGATTCATTGTTAAGCGACCACTCTGGTACGCTTGAGTTGCGCCAAGCAATTACACAAGATATTCAAACACTCGACAGTATTAAACCGGTTGCGACAGAGGCGATTTATTTACAATTAAATAGCGTAATAAAACGTATTGATGACTTAGTATTTAATGCGGTTAATTTGCCTGAAGAGGCGAGTATAAGTGATGAGAACGCACTCTCTGAAGATGTTAGTGATTGGCAGCAAAATATTCGTAATAGCTGGAATAAAATAGTCGATAGCTTTATTACTATTCGCCATCACGAAGGCGTATTAATTGAGCCGTTATTAACTGACCGAGAGCGCCATTTAATTACCCAGCGTATCAAGCTTAATATTACCCAGGCGCAAGACGCATTAATGAGTAAGCAAGCAAGTATTTATTTTAACGCTTTGAATGATACAAAACGTTTGGTTAATGAATACTTTAAGCAAGATGACGATGCGACAAAGGTGGTAATACAGACCTTAGCCAATCTTGAAAAAGAATCGCTTAACTTTAATCCTCAAGTAACACTGCAAAGCACTCAGCAAGTGAAGGAGTGGGCACAATGATAGGACTGATTATTTTCATTGTCGCGATTGTGTTGGTGCTAGCGATTACCCCTTTTGTGTTAGATGAAAAAGGTTATGTGCTGATTTCATTTAACAATACCACTATAGAAGGCACGATTGTTTCATTTTGTATAATGGCAGCACTGAGTGCAGCGGCTTTGTATTTAACTTACAAGCTAGTGCGTTATTGTTTATCTATTTACAGAAACACTAAGCATGGTTTTTTTGCTCGAAGCCAAGAGCGTAAACATGCAGCTATAGAGCAAGCATTGTGGAGTCTCATTAATGATGATTACGAGCAAGTAGACAGTGCGCTATCAAGCAATAGTGTGCCACCTAAATTTACCGATATACGTTTAGCATTATTAGCAAAAGCGGCACTGGCAAATAATCAACCCGATAAAGCGCTTGAGCGTTTGTTTGAAATTAGCCCAGAGCAACAACTTAAAGTGGCTAAATTGTGGTTAGCTAGTGGCGACAGCAGTGTAATTGAACCGCAAATACGGGTGGCTGCAGAATCTAAAAAAGCCACGGTGTTTGATTTGAAATTGTACACCGAAGTGTTAGTGCAACAGCAGCATTTTAAATTGCTTGAAGACTTTTTACCGCGTTTATTACGCAAAAACGCCTTGAGTGATACCCAGTGGCAGCAAGTGTTTTTAGCTTATTTTGCAGCGCAAGCAAGTGATGAGTTAACCACTAAATACCAACATTTAGGTAAAAAACTGCAAGCGCATGCGTACACGGCCTATTTAACCCAAATGGCCAAAACCGGGCAATTAGCAAGCATTGAAAATGAGCTAATTAAATTGCTTAAGCACAATAAACAACATGACCAATTGGCTAGTATTTTAAGTGAAGCTGCCCCAAGTAATGCTTATAAGTTGCAATCAAGCATTCAAGAGCGATTAAAAAAAGATGAGCATAATAATGCGTTATTATTAGCGTTGGCGTGTTTAGCCAATGCGCAAGGTGATTATGATTTAGCTGCGCGAGTATTCGACAAAGCGCTTAATAGTGAAAATAAATCACAATACCGACAACAAGCTATATTAAGCTATAAGCACAGTGCACAATTAGATAAGGCACTTGTACTCTACCAATAATCAATTATAGTTATAAATCAATAATAAAAGCGCAGGAGCGGCGGTTGTGAAAAATGTATTTACACTTTCCTTTAGCCTCGCATGCGCTTACTTCTTTAGCGGTTACCTGAGTAATTTTTTATTTGCTGTTAATGGTTACGCGGTTGCCTCTTGGCCCCCTGCAGGTATTGCACTAGCGAGCTTTTTATTATGGGGGCGTCGCGCTTATGTGGGGATTTTTGCAGGCGCTGCTTTTGTTAATTTAATCCACTTAGACAGTGTTGCTGATATTTTAAACTGGCAAGTATTATTGCAAGCTATTGGCGTCAGCTGTGCTGTATTTTCTCAGGCCTGGCTGGGTGCATTCCTCATTACCAAAGTTATTAAAGCGCCTCTTAATTTATCTTCCCTTAAACTTAGCATTCAAAGCTTGATGATTGGTGGACCGCTGTGTTGCGTCATAGCTGCTGGGGCAGGAACCATTCTGCTTGTTTTTAATCATATAATTAGTTCATCTGCTGCGCTTAGTACCTTTATTACCTGGTGGATTGGTGACTCAATAGGGGTACTGATTTTTACCCCTTTAGTACTGGCTGTATTTAACTATTCTCAGTTACGTCATCGGCTTCAAGTCATTTTGCCTGCGTTACTCATTTACGCCATTATCAGTGTTAGTTTTTATGGTGCGGCTAGTGTAAAAAAACAAAAAGACATTCAAAAACAAGAAGCTAAAGTGATGATGACGCAAAGTGCCATTAATCAAAGGTTAGATGAAGTGGCTGCTCATCTATCTTTGTTGGGCGCATTTTTAGCAAGTAGCGAACAAGTTAGTCTTGATGAGTTTAATCATTTTACCTCTAAGCAGTTGAGCTACAGTGAAGAGATTTTAGCGTTAAATTGGGTACCAATCATTACTGCCAATTCTATTAATGAATCTACTAAATGGGACAAAAGTGTCGTTATAAAACAAAGAATGGCGAATGGACAATGGCAAAAAGCACCCTCTAGTAATATTTATTACCCCATAAAATACATTTACCCCTTAAAGAATATGCAAGATCTGTTGGGCTTTGATTTGAGCTCTGATGTGGGTATTCGCGACGCCCTTAATAAAGCAAAAATTCTTAATGAGTTGGTACTGAGTGAGCCATTTAAGCTAGCCCCTACAGACGAGGAATTAAGCGTACTTTTTATTTCCCCTGTTTTTGGTGCCCCTGATATTGAAGGCGATTTTAAAGGGTTTGTAATTGCCCTAGTGAGTTTAGCTAAGTTATCTGAGGCACTCTCGTTTGATAGTCGTGGTGAAGTTGCGATTAGTTTTACCGATATAAATAAAACAGATAACCAGCAACCCCTTTATGAAGCAGAGCATAGTGCAATGAAGTTGTTAAAAGACTATCAATTGTTAATTGGTCATCAGTTATGGCAAGTAGAAATTTACCAGCCTAAGACGCAATCAACCTGGCTGATTTATTGGTTAGCACAAATAGTAGGAATGTTGTTTGTTTGGCTACTGATTATGTTTTTAATTTCAGTGGTAGCTACTAATGTTCGTATACGGGAACAAGTTGCAAAGCAAACACTGACTTTGCGCCAGGAAAAGAAAAAAGCTGATGAAGCCAGTGAGATAAAAAGCCAGTTTTTAGCCAATATGAGCCACGAAATTCGCACCCCAATTAATGGTATTAAAGGCATGCATTACTTAGCACTGCAACAGCAGGACTGGCCGCAAGCAAAAACTTACATAGAGCAAGCTGATGGTGCGGTCAGCGTCTTATTGAGAGTGCTTAATGATGTGCTTGATTTTTCAAAAATGGAGGCGGGTAAACTTGAGTTAGTGCAGGAGCCTGTGGAGTTAAAGTCTCTAGCAAAAGAAGTTATGAGTTTAATGCAGTTTGAGGTCAGTAATAAGCCTTTGTCACTGCAAGTTGAGGTTGATCATGATGCTCCTTTAGTTGTTAATACCGATCCTATTCGTTTAAAGCAGGTGCTGCTGAACTTATTAAATAATGCCGTTAAGTTTACTGCTAAGGGCAGTGTAACATTAAAGATTTGGCAGTCAGCAAAAATGACTTATTTTAGTGTCAATGATACGGGGATTGGAATTAGTGAGGAGGCACAAAAACAGCTATTTAACCCATTCTCTCAGGCTGATAGTTCAACCTCACGCCAGTTTGGTGGCACAGGGCTTGGTTTAAGTATTTGTAAAAAATTAGTGGAACTGATGGGAGGAGCAATTGATTTAAAAAGTAGTGAAGGTCACGGCTCTACTTTTACCTTTAGTTTACCGCTTCATTCTCCGTTACCTAAAGCACAATATTATTCAGGTAAGTTAGATAAAATAGATATAAGCAACCTATCACTGGCGAAGTATCGCTTACTACTCGTTGAAGATAACCCATTAAATCAACATGTGGCTACCGCTATTTTAGAAACCAAGCAGGGTGTTGTTGATATTGCTAATAACGGACTTGAAGCGATTAAAATGCTAAGCGATAAAAGATACGACTTAGTATTAATGGATATTCAAATGCCACAAATGGATGGCTTAAAGGCAACGAAAGTGATTCGTAATGAATTAGGGTTTTTAGATTTACCTATTATTGGCCTATCTGCTAATGCGCACGAAGAAGATGCTAAAAAAGCGATTAACGTGGGGATGGATAACTATATAACCAAACCGATTGATGCAGATGCACTGTTTAAAATGATTTGGTTTTATTTATCACGTTAACTCTTTTTATATAAAAAGCAGACATAAGACCTCCAAGCGCTATTTTAAGTATTCTACACTTGAAATATTACTGTACCTGCGTATCATTCGCGCAATTTTAATTCAACCGAGTAGCTATTATGATCAATAGAAAAATACCTTTGCTAGATATTCACCGTCATTTAGATGGTAATGTACGCGCGCAAACCATACTAGAACTTGGTCGTCAGTTTAATATCGCTTTACCAGCGGACAATGTTGAAGCACTTATTCCTCATGTTCAGGTTATTGATCCTGAGCCAAACTTAATGGCATTTTTACAAAAGCTTGATTGGGGAGTGACGGTACTAGGCGATTACGATGCCTGTAGACGTATTGCGATAGAAAACATTGAAGATGCGCAAGCGCAGGGTCTTGATTATGTAGAGCTGCGTTTTAGTCCTTATTATATGGCTCAAAGCCAAGGGTTACACCCTCAAGGCGTTGTTGAAGCAGTGGTTGATGGTATCCGAAGTGCAACAAAAGATACTGATATAAAAGCAAACTTAATTGGTATTTTGTCTCGTACATACGGAGTTAAAACCTGTCAGCACGAGTTGGACGCGTTACTTGCCTTTAAAAATGATTTGGTTGCAGTGGATTTGGCCGGTGATGAAATTGGTTATCCTGGCGAGTTGTTTGTTGATCATTTTAAGCAAGTACGTGATGCATATTTGGCTGTTACTGTGCATGCTGGTGAAGCGTTAGGTGCTCCAAGTATTTGGCAAGCATTAAACGAGCTTGGCGCAAGCAGAATAGGCCATGGTGTTAAAGCGATTGAAGATCCAAAACTAATGGATTATTTACGCGATAACCGTATTGGTATTGAATCGTGCTTAACCAGTAATATTCAAACCAGTACAGTGAATGATTTAACCAAACACCCACTTAAGCAGTTTTTAGATCATGGTATTTTAGCTTGTCTTAACACGGATGACCCAGCTGTTGAAGGCATTGAAATTGAGTACGAGTACGCAGTGGCAGCACCAAAAGCAGGTTTGTCACAAGCCGATATGGAAAAAGCGCAAGCGAATGCGCTTGAAATTGCCTACTTAAGTGACGCTGATAAAAGTGCACTTAAAGCCAAAGTAGCACAGCGTTAAATTGCTTATATTAACCTGAACTCTGGTTAAGATATTTATTAACAATGCCACTATTTACAGTGGCATTTTTTATATGTGCGCATTACAACTAACGTAATTATTATAAAGTGCTTTTAATATATCGGCACGGCTGATCATACCGACTACCACACCGCCATCGATTACGGGATAATTTTTAGGTTTACCGGGCTTCATTTGTTCTGCTAATTCCATAATATTGGTATCGCCGTGCACGGTTACCACATCTGTTTGCATCAACTGCGATACCTTAACCATACCATCACAAAAATAACTGCTTTGCATTAAGGGTTTAAGTAACTCCTGTTCTGAGATAAAGCCAACAAGCATCTTATTATCATCAAATACCGGTGCGCCAAGTAGTTTAAATTTTTGTAGCTCAGCAATGGCTGTGGTCATTTCTGTATTAGGGGTGATATGAGGCAACTTGTGTTGCATAAAATCTTTTACTTTTGTATTTAACATTTAGGTTTCTCCCGCTTAATGTTCTATACAAAGTATGGTTTATAGATTGGATTTTAGGAAATTGTTTATGTTGATGAGCTTAATAGGTAATAACAATCATAGTTCTAGCAATTAAAACAATTAAGGCACCCTAAGGTGCCTTAAAAATGATGCATTTGCTTTTATTTTATAAAAGCAAATGCATCCGCGTACATATTTTCGCGAATGGCGCCATGATTTATAAAATCATCACGTACTATGCCAATCATGTCAAAACGACCTGCCATGTAAATATCGTAAGGTTCTAACGATACAATATCGTTCATTACCGCTTTATGTACATAGCCAGTATGGCCAGTCCAGCTGTCGGTAGGATGTTCTACTACAGGAATAAATTTAAAGTTTTTACGGCTATCTGCCCATGCTTGCATTTGCGTATGAGCATACAGCGCCGACTCTTCTTTTACACCCCAGTAAAATAGCACCGGGCGCTCACAGTTGATTTCAGCTAAATGCTCAGCCATTGACTTTGCGTAAGAAAAACCAGTACCGCCGGCGAGTAAAATAATCGGACGCTCGCACTGCAAACGCAGCTGAGAAATACCTAAACCCGCTTCAATAGTTACGGTTTTGTTATCGTTGTGGGCACAACGAAGGTGCTCTAATGATTGCATCGCATAAGAGTCTGCGTTTGATGCGCCAATGTGTAATTCTAAAGCATCCGTTTGTGAAGGGCGACTCGCGATTGAAAACGCGCGTTTATCTTTCTCACCTAAAACCAATTGTAAATATTGGCCAGCTTCAAATGCTACAGGCTGTTGCGGCTTTAAAATAACTTTATGAACAAATTCTGTTAGTGGGCTGATAGAGACAACTTCAGCGAGTAATGTTTGCATGTTTTACCTTAAATTAGCGGATACGCACTTTATTTGAGCAATAATAGCATATCCGCAGGGTGAGTTTATAGCCTAGGGCCCTAGACCAAAGTCGTTAAAGAATACCTAAGCTATCCCAAAGTTCATCAACGCGATCTTTAGTGGCTTGATCCATGACAATAGGTTCGCCCCATTCGCGAGTTGTTTCACCTGGCCATTTATTAGTTGCATCCATGCCCATTTTTGAACCTAGGCCCGATACGGGCGATGCAAAATCTAAATAATCAATTGGCGTGTTTTCAATTAGCGTGGTGTCGCGCGCAGGGTCCATACGAGTAGTGATAGCCCAAATTACATCGTTCCAATCTCTAGCGTTAATATCATCATCACAGACAATAACAAACTTAGTGTACATAAATTGTCGTAGGAATGACCAAACTCCCATCATTACGCGCTTGGCGTGACCTGGGTATTGTTTTTTCATTGTCACCACAGCCATGCGGTAGGAACAACCTTCTGGCGGCAAATAAAAATCGACAATTTCTGGAAACTGCTTTTGTAAAATTGGCACGAATACTTCGTTTAGCGCCACCCCTAAAATAGCCGGCTCATCCGGCGGGCGGCCAGTAAAAGTACTATGGTAAATAGGGTCTTTACGATGTGTAATATGAGTGACCGTCATAACTGGGAAGTCGTCGACTTCGTTGTAGTATCCTGTATGATCGCCATACGGACCTTCCGGCGCCATCTCTCCAAGCATAATATGCCCTTCAAGTACGATTTCTGCACTGGCTGGTACTTGTAAGTCATTTGAGATTGACTTAACTACTTCAGTTTTACTACCACGTAGTAAACCTGCAAAGGCATATTCGCTTAATGTATCTGGAACGGGGGTAACAGCGCCTAAAATAGTTGCAGGATCTGCACCTAATGCCACCGAAACAGGGTAGGGCTGGCCAGGGTGTTCTTTACACCACTCTTGAAAATCAAGCGCGCCACCGCGATGAGATAACCAACGCATAATGATTTTATTTTTACCCAATAGCTGTTGACGATAAATCCCTAAATTTTGGCGCTTTTTGTGAGGTCCTTTGGTAACGGTTAAACCCCAAGTAATTAAAGGTGCAGCATCGCCAGGCCAGCAGTGCTGAATAGGAAACTTAGTTAGATCAACGTCGTCACCTTGTAAAATAATTTGTTGGCAAGGGGCTTTTTTAACTTCTTTGGCCGGCATATTAAGTACTTGCTTGAATACCGGAATTTGTCCAAGCGCTTCTTTAATACCTTTTGGTGGCTCAGGCTCTTTTAGAAATGCGAGTAATTTTCCTACTTCACGTAATTCACTCACATCTTCTTGGCCCATACCCATGGCTACACGCTTCGGGGTACCAAACAAGTTAGCTAAAACGGGAATGTTGTACCCTTTAGGGTTTTCAAATAATAAAGCAGGGCCTTCGGCACGCAGTGTGCGGTCAGCAATTTCGGTCATTTCAAGATACGGGTCAATTTCTTGGCTGATGCGTTTTAACTCGCCTCGTTTTTCAAGTAAATCGATAAAATCGCGTAGATCTTTGTATTTCATTGTGGGCCGTTACTTAGCAAAAAGTTAAAAGTATTATACCCAGTTCATACAAGCCAAGTCATTAGCTGCGCTTAAAACTTAAAGCGCTCTACTGCACCTTTTAATGAGTGTGCAAGTTGATTAACGTCTTCACTTTCGCTTGCTAGGGTCGTCGCATTGTTGGCGTTTAGGGTGGCCTGCTCGGTTACCTTAGCCATTATTTGTTGAATATCGGTGCTGTTTGTAAGTTGTTCATGTGAGGCATGAGCAATCTCTTTACTCATAGCATTAACCGATACCAGCGTGCTTTTAATACGCTCAACGGCACTATTTAGTTCAGTGCTGTTTTCAACGCAGTGCTTAGCCTGTTGTTGCCCATCATTTATTTCAGTTTGAGTGGTTTGAGTATGCTGCTGTAGTGTGTTGATCATGGTGGTAATTTCGCTAGTAGAGCTTTGCGTACGAGCTGCAAGCGAGCGGACTTCATCTGCTACTACGGCAAACCCGCGACCATGTTCACCGGCCCGCGCCGCTTCAATTGCGGCATTAAGTGCCAGTAAATTTGTTTGCTCTGCAATACTGCTAATGGTATCGACAATGGCACCAATGAGTTGCGTATATTGCGCTAATTCTTCTGTACTGCTTACTGCTCTATCTAAGCGGCTTAAAAGTGCCTCAATGCTTTGGCTATTATTGTTTGCAATGTCGTTTACGTCATTAGCAAATTGCGAGGCATTAGTAATTTCATCTGAAGTGCTTTGCGCTTGCTCGTATACGGCTTGTGAGCTTTGTAACATTTGTTGCGCTAATGAGGTTGCTTGTGCACTACGTTCCAGCTGTTGCTTAGCAACAATGGTCATTTGCTGGCCTTTTTCGCTGGTTTGAATCGCTGAATTATCGAGTTCGTAAGCGTCGTTACTAATGGCTTTTATTAAGTGAGTTAAATCATCACAAAGCTTATTAGTGTTGTGCATCAGCGTACCAAATTCATCTTTACTGTGGGGATTGCTACGCTGAGAAAAGTCACCTGAGGCTATGCGAGCAAGTTCTTTATTCACCTTTTTAAGCGGTTTTAGCATGGCGTTAGTAGTAAATACTGAAATAATAATCAGCAATGCAATTAATACAAACGCAATAATAATCACTAAGCTAGAGCCGGTATTAATCGCTGATTTAGCGCTATCTTGTAGAAAGTTAAAGCGTATGTCAGCCAGTTTATTAAGCTCAATCAATTGATTTTCAATACTAATAAAGGCGTTTTGAAAGCTTTCAAAACGCTGATCAACTTTGTCTTTATTATTGAGCACAGTATTTTGCAATGCATACAGCCCATTAGGATTATTTAATAAGCTACTTAAATCATCAAATGCTGTAATAAGCTCATTTGTGTTGAGTTTATTAGCAATTGGGGTGGCTTGTTGCTCTAAGTAACTAAGATTAGATTTAATATTGTCGAGTAAAAAAGAGGTATCTTGCTGATGATCGTTTATATTTTCTGACGTGGTTATTTGCCCAATTCCTTTGACATTATTATTTAAAGTAAATAATAAATCATCAACACGAGTCGCTGTGCCAAATACTGCATTTAAAAGTGATTGCTGGTTGCTCGCCACGTTTATGAGCTCTATATCAAGTAAGCGGTTACTGAGTTCACGAAGTTGTTCATTAAACGTAATTGTTAGTGCTGCGGCTGAGCTTTGCGCCTTAAAGCGTTGCTCTTTTGCTGCAAGCATGTCGTTGCTTATTGTATTTAGCTTGGTGAAGTCATTATTAATAGTAACGAGTAATGTTTGCATGCCTTGCTGCTGGGCAACTTGCGCTTTGAGTGTTTCTAATTTACTAAAAAACTGCGTTTGTTCGGCGTGCGCCTGTTTTTTATTTTCCAGCAGTAAATTAAGTTTAGTTTGGCTATAAGCAATGGCATTAAATTTAGTAATAGAAAGGAGTGATAAGCGCAGATCTTTACTCGCTTGTTGTACAGGCACTGCCAACGTTTCTATACGCGTGTTAGTAGTACTAATTTGATTTAGGGACCAGTAAAAAAATAGACTGCTAGTAAGCATTAACAAGCCAATGGCTGAAAAGGCTAAAATTATTTTATGTTTGATGGCAAGAGATTGCATAACTTTATCAACAATATTAAGACTTTTGTTAGTGTAGCAAGTTTTTTAATGCGATGTTAGTCATTGGTTAACTAGTGTTGCAGTGATATTTTTTACCTTTAATTATTAGCATGGCTTGCTCGCCTTTGCTCCAAAATAACACCTCTTGATTAATGTATTTACTGCCTGAAGCACTTACCTCATGATTCAACATATAATCATGATCATAAAAGCTCAACTTTGCTTGTTTGTTGCTAATAATATCAAGTTTTGCAGGTGCGTTATCGCATATATAGTTATTAATGCTTGGCTGCTTATTGCATGCAGTCAGGACTATTAAAGCAATAATAACGGTAGTGTGTTTTATTGGTTTCATCATTTATCTGTTTAATCGGCTGTTAATTAGGAGCTTAGCAAAGCTAAATTAACCGTTGGTGAAAATATAGCTTTACGTTATGTTTAAGATCTTATTTTTAGTTAGGAAATTTCATGGCTGGCAGCAACCTTTTAACATTACTGGATGATATAACGACTTTGCTGGATGATATTGCGACCATGAGTAAAGTTGCGACAAAAAAAACAGCAGGGGTGCTTGGTGATGATTTGGCACTTAATGCTCAGCAAGTTACTGGGGTTACTGCTGATAGGGAGCTGCCCGTTGTATGGGCAGTGGCAAAGGGGTCGTTTTTAAATAAAGCCATATTAGTCCCTGCTGCGTTATTAATTAGTGTGTGGTTGCCTTGGCTAATTACTCCACTTTTAATGATAGGTGGCTTATTTTTATGTTTTGAAGGCGCAGAAAAAATATTTTTATCTCATCATGCAGAAGCGACAGAAGGTGCTGAAAATTTAGACCTGGCAGAGTATGAAAAACAAAAAGTTAAAGGCGCCATTCGTACTGATTTTATTCTTTCCGCTGAAATTATTGTTATTACATTAGGTACGGTCGCAGGGGCGACATTAATGAACCAGGCGCTGGTATTGAGTGTGATTGCCATCATCATGACAATTGGCGTTTATGGATTGGTAGCTGGGATTGTAAAACTTGATGATGCAGGTTTATATTTACTTAATCAATCCAAACTTTCCGCAAGTAAGTTTAAAGAATTACTCGGCAAAGCCTTATTAGCTGCAGCCCCACGGTTAATGCAATTTTTAGCCTTTGCGGGCACGGTGGCAATGTTTTTAGTGGGTGGTGGAATTTTAGTACACGCAATTGAGCTTTTGCATCATACCCAAGTGGATGTAACTCATTATGCGCAGTCGGTTGCTGGTAGCACGGGAGAAATACTAGCCCCTTTAGTATTTGACGGACTGTTAGGAATAGGTGCTGGTTTGGTTATTGTGATTGCGCATGTCGCTTATACTAAGTTTTTTAAAACAAATAATTAGCGGTGGCAACGCTACTTTATTTTATTCGCACTGAGTTGTTTTGCATAGTTGCTCAAGTTCGTATTTAGCTTTGCTATTATCTTGAGCAATGGCTTTTTTATACCAATAAATTGCCTGCTGAATGTTCTTTTTTGTACCTTGTCCATCACGATACATTTGAGCAAGGTTTAGTTGACCCCATTGTGAGCCTGAGTTTGCTGCCAGCTTAAAGCTTTCAAGCGCTTCGTTATATTGCTTATCTTTATAGTAAATAATCCCTTGCTGATTATTCTCATCGAGCTTTAAGCCTTTATAAAGAGGCTTAGGTTTAGGTGGAAACATTACAAACCCGCCATAAAGCGAATATGCTTGTGGGCGTAGTACGTCAAATATAATGCCATCTTCGTATAAACGTTTTATTTCATTACGAGGCAGAGTAATAGTCCGAGAAGAAAAATAATCTCTTTGTACTAATAAACTTGCACGCATCGCTGCGGTAATGGCGCTACTGCGTTTATAGCTGTAATTACTTACTTGAAACGTTATAAATTGCTCATCAAAGCTTAGCACTTGCGCAACTTTTAAATTAGTGAGTGTCCATGGTTCGTGAGTGAATTTATCGGCTTTAACTAAATAGGTATCATAAGCTTTTGGGGAGGTTAAATAGCTTTGTTTTAGTATTTCAGTGTTGAGATGCTTTTGGTAAAAAAATAACAGCCCCCATAGTAATAAAATTAATCCAACGCAGTATTTTGGTAGGCTAAGCTTTTCAAGCAGAGGTAACGTTTTAATATTGATAGCCTCACTATGTCCGCATTGATAGCACTCGCGTTTATAACTTAACTTTATCGGAAATATAGGAAAAATGGTAAAGCGTAAAAAGCGGCTTTGATTAACTAAGTGATAGCTGTTGCTGTTGCAGCCAGGGCAGCACTGAACGTGTGTAAAATGAGGAAATGACTGGCTAGTATTGAAAAGCAACATAATAAGGCTCCTTGTTAATTTACAACTTTAGAGCAAGTGATAAATTAGTAAAGCAGCAAACTGTAAGTAATTATGTCATAAAGGATTAGTTTATATAGCCCATACTTTTTAATATGGGCTTTATAAAGAATGAGCTTAGAAGCTAAATTGTGCGGCTAAACGCACGCTTGTGCCTTCACCTACGGTAACGTTATTTAAACCGCCACCGGCTAGGTAGTTTTTATCAAATAAGTTCTCAATGTTTAAACGTAAGTTAATATCTTTGTTACTTAAGTTAAGCTTGTAGGTTGCGCCAATATCAACACGCGTATACCCCTCTTTTGTTACGGTGTTAGCGTTATCGGCAAAACGTTCTCCTTCGTAAAACGCACCGGCATTAAAAGCAATAGCGTCGTTGAGTTCATAACGTGTCCATAAAGAGGCAGACCATTTTGGAGCATCAGTAGGGCGTTTGCCTTCTAATTCTTCATCGCGCTCATAGTTAGCATCTAAATACATGGTTGATGCCATAACAAATAAACGGTCAGTAGCGGCACCTTGAGCTGCAAGCTCAAAGCCTTTATGGCGTTGCTCACCTGCCTGTGTGGTGATGCTGGTTATATCACCGATAGGGTTAATAAGGTCTTCGCTCACTAAGGTACCTGTTTTGCTAATATCAAATAAGGCACCGCTAAGCATTAATCGGTCATCAAACAGTTGCCATTTTACCCCAACTTCCTTTTGCTCAGAGGTAATAGCATCGAGCTTCATGCCATTATTAACATCACTTGTATTTACCAATGTTTCGTTTTGTGGCTCAAACCCTTCTGAGTAACTAGCATAAACAGTTGCAGAGGCATGAGGATGGTAAAGTACGCCAACCTTAGGTACGAACGATTCGTTATTGCTGTTTTCTTTACTTTGTTTATCGTAACGACCACCTAGCGATACTTGCCATTCTGGTGAGAATGAAATTAAGTCTTGGATATAAATCCCGTAATAGTCGTAAGCAGACGAGCTAATAGTGTCATCTGACTTGTAACTTATATTAGGGCGATTAGGCTCATTTTGACCGGCAGAAAAATTAATCGTATCAGCAGATGTACGTAATTGGCCGTAGTAATAATCCAGTGAGTTAGCGCCTACAAGTAATTGATGATGCACACCCAAGGTTTCAAATTCGCCAATGAAGTCAATAAAAGCAGTTTTAAACTGCCAATCATCAAAGCGATCGTAAGGACGTGACTGGTAACTATCACCTTCGATAAAGTCACTTGGCTTACGTGGTGCTGACTCAAAGCGCTGGCGTTCAAATGTTTGTTCGTTGTAGCCTAAATTTACCTGCCAGTGGTCGGTTAAAAATACCTTAAAATCAATACCCATGTTTTCAACAGTAATATCGGTAAAGGCCCATGACATATCACGAATTGTTTTGTCATCGCCAATAATGTTGGCATCATTATCTATCCAAGCGCCAGTATCTAAGCCAGCTTCGTCATCAGTGCGATCATAATGCACACGTACTAGGGCATTATCGCTAATATCGTAATCAACCACTAAGGCACCTAAAAAGCGATCGCGTTCACGGTTATCACCGTTTTGGTATTCTCGCCAGTATTCAACATCTTGTTTTACTAATACACCGCGGGCACGTAGATCTTCAGCCTCGGTAAGTGCGCCGCCAGCATCAAGCATAAAGCGAGTTGAACCATGCTGATCAACATCGGCACTGGCATTAAATAACGTTTGCGCAGTCGGTTTTTTGGTTACCATATTCACTAGGCCGCCAGGCCCTGATTGCCCGTATAAAATACTTGAAGGGCCTTTAATAACTTCTACTTGCTCTAAAATCTCAATGGGTTGCTGGTAATGAGACCAATGCTGGTGGCCATCACGCAGGTAGCCGGTTGATGAACTTAATTCAAAACCACGTAAGTTAAACACTTCTCTGTTTCGTTGTTTAGAGCCCGGCGTTAAACTCGCGTCATTACTTAGCACTTCACCTAAGGTTGTTGCTAGTTGTTCATTAACTATGGTGTCTGTAATAACAGTGACTGACTGTGCGGTATCGAGTAATGAGGTAGAGGTTCTCATTGCACCACTGGCATTATCTACTTTGTAGTCGTTGAAGTAACTGCCTTTAACTTCAATACGTTCTATATTTGCGGTGTTGGCAAGTGCATTTGCAGAGGTGCTGGCTAAAAGTGCGATAAAAAGAGGGTTAAGTTTCATTAGTAGCTTCCGGCTTAGGATTATTAGAATAGTAAAACGTCGCAGATCTTAATGAAAATAACTATCATTTGCAATATCTTTATTTGCACTTTTAATCGTGCGTTGTTAATGGTTGCCAATTGTTAATTCTGCTATTATTAGCAGCATATTTATTGAGACTTTTCTCAAGTTATTTTTTGCTATGGAATTTACTGTGACTGCAACTGCTTTTTCATCGTTGGCCTTACCTTCAGGGTTAGTCGATAACTTATCGACACTTGGCTACACCCAAATGACGCCTGTACAGGCGCAAAGCCTTCCGCCTGTTTTAAGTGGCAAAGATATTATTGCCCAAGCAAAAACGGGTTCAGGTAAAACAGCGGCATTTAGTTTGGGCGTTTTAGCCAAACTGAATGTAAAACGCTTTCGTATTCAGTCGTTAGTATTGTGCCCAACTCGCGAGCTTGCAGAGCAAGTGGCGGTTGAGATGCGTAAACTAGCGCGCGGTATTCATAACATTAAGATTTTAACTTTGTGTGGCGGAGTTTCAATTGGCCCACAAATTGGCTCGCTCGAACATGGTGCACATATTATTGTGGGTACACCGGGACGAGTTGACGATCATATTCGTAAAGGTACATTGCGTTTAGATGATGTTGAAACCCTGGTACTAGATGAAGCCGATCAAATGCTTGATATGGGCTTTCAAGACACACTTGATGCCATAATTGAGCGCATTCCAACAAATCGTCAAACGTTGTTATTTAGCGCTACTTTTCCAAAATCAATCGAAGCGATTGCTAAGCGTGTACTTAGTAATCCAGAAATGATTAAAGTAGAAGAGCAGCAAGAAAAAAGCCCGATTAAGCAATACTTCTACAAAATGGATAATAATAAACAGCGCTATCCAACGCTTAAGCTGCTACTTCTTAAATTTACCCCGCAAAGCTGTGTGGTGTTTTGTAATACTAAGGTTGAAACACAGCAAGTATGTGATGACTTAGCTGATGAAGGCTTTAGTGCGGTGGCACTGCATGGTGATTTAGAGCAGCGTGACCGTGAGCGCACATTGATTCATTTTGCCAACAAAAGTGCGTCTATTTTAGTGGCTACTGATGTAGCGGCGCGAGGCTTAGATATTGATGACATGGATATGGTGATTAACTATCACTTAGCTCACGATCCACAAACCCATGTACATCGTGTTGGTCGTACCGGACGAGCAGGTAAAAAAGGGATTGCGTGTTCTATTTACGGTGAAGCAGAGCAATTTAAAGTGGCTCAAATTGGTGACCATTACGAGCGTGACTTTACTCCTGAGCCAATGCCATCATATAACCTATTAGATAAGCCGCCATACAAACCTGAAATGGTGACATTGATGATAGATGCAGGCAAAAAGCAAAAAGTGCGCGCGGGTGATATCTTAGGCGCACTAACCGGAAAAGACGGTGTTGCTGGGCGCCAAGTTGGCAAAATTAATGTGCTTGATAACGTGGCGTTTGTTGCGGTAGAGCGTAATTCATCTAAGCCTGCGTTACGCAAATTAACCGAAGGCAATATAAAAGGACGTAAAATACGTGCTCGTCGACTGACACGCTAGTTTTACATTTTAAGATGAGCAACTCGCCTTGAGTTGCTCATACTCTATTTTTAATTGTTTAAACACCTCATTATCACCCCCTTGTTTATCTGGATGATGCTGTACAGCAAGTTGTCGCCAGCGTTTTTGTAATGCCTTTAATGTGACTGGCGGGGTTAATTGCCAACGCGCCAACAATTGTTTTTGTTGCTCATTGTTCAGCGGAATTTCGCGATGGGCAGGCCGACTAAATTGTTGCCAAAAGCTATCTAATAACGCATTGACTTCAGCTGTAGATGTCTCAAAATTTTGCCAGTTTAAGTAATAGTCACGCAGTGGGTCGTTAGGGTGTAGTTGGTTGTAACTGGGATTGTTTACTAGTTCAATATGTAAGCTTTTAACGAGTAATTGCTGTTTTGGCATTAATTGCTGTTGTAGCTGATAAAGCGCATTCATAATTAAAAAATTGCGCTTAAATAGGTCGCGCTCAGGCTCGGTAGCTAACGTATCAAGAAACCCACGTTGTTTTAACTCAGATGCTAAAGTATGAACCATCCACACTTTTTTATTGATTAATAGTTCAAAAATCTCATCTATCAGAGGGTTAAGCATTGTTTACAATCTATTAATTAGTGTATCTTGGATAAATTATCATATACCCAAATAACATGGAACCCCAAGGAGTGGGCGTGAGTGCCTGTTTTGAATTGGTTTAAATTAGATTGTTTATACTTGGTTTGGGTGTCATTTTGTTATAGCTAGCAAGGATTTAAGGATATTTTTATGCTGACTCAGTTAAAGCGCATCTGCTTTATTGGCCTTTTGGCTGTTTTAAGTAGTGCATCAAATGACGCTTTATCAAATGAGCAGCCAAGTTTGTTTGAGCAGTTTAACCTTGAACAAACATGGCCTGAAAAGCATCGCCTTGCAACTGATATCTTATCGAACCCTGATGTTCCAAATTTACAACGCATTACTATTTATAGTGATTTAGCTGAGTTGGCGTTTGCGCAGAGTGATTTAGCCAATGCACTCAAATATTTTAAATTGCTAGAGATCAGTAGTACGCTAAAAGATCAGCCTAAGCTTTACTTTCGTGCGATTAAAATGCAAGGAGTTGTGCTTTATTATCAAGGACTAGTGCAACAAGCAGTGGTTGATTATAACCGCGCGTTAAACATCGCTATCACGCTTAAAAATCCGATAAAACAGGCAAATTTACTCAGTAATATTGGGCTTGCTTACTTTGATATGTATAACATGGAGCTGGCTCTTGATTATTATCAGCAAGCCAAAGTCATTTATGAAAAAGAGGGGAGCGCGCAAGATAAAGCCGATATATTACATAATATTGCCGGTATTTATATTCGTCTCTCTCGATATGAATCAGCTCTTGAAATGTACCGTGAGGTTTTAAAAGTTTTTCAAGAACTTGGCGATGAAGATGGTGTTGCCCAAGCATACGGTAATATGGGGGTAGCGTACACAGAATCGAGACAGTACCAATTAGCACTGCATTATAATCAGTTGGCTTTACGTTACTATCAAAGCGTTAATAACGCGTTTCAACTTTCTACCAAACATACAAATTTAGCCACCATCAATCTTAAATTAAATAAATTTGATGTTGCCTTTTATCATGCTAATGCGGGCCAACAATACGCAATAGAAGCGGATAATAAGTCTTTATTAGCGGCAGCGTTACACGTGTTGTCAATTGTTCAATTTGTACAAGGTGATACGCAAAGTGCTAAGCAAACCTCAGAGCGCTCAATTACCCTTGCCAAAGAGTATAATAATGGCATGCGTATTAAAGATGGCTTAGGAATTGAGGCACTGATAAACGCGAGCTTAGGGGATTATGAAAAAGCCTTAAGTTTGCATCAACAGTATGTTGATTATCAACGTAGTGTTAATACCGAAGAAGCCTCAAAAGCGGTTAGTCAATTTCAAATTCAGTTTGAATCAAATCAGCTAAACCAGGAAATTAAACAATTAAAACAACAACAATACTTACAAGAATTGCAAATAGCTAAGCGTTCACAGCTAACGTTTTTATTGGTGATTGTTGCCATATTGATTTTAATTACGGTAATTGCTGTTTATAAACGCCGCACAGAAAAACAAGCCAAGCTAAAGTTAACTGAGCAAGTTGAACAGCGCACCAAAGAGCTACAAAGTGTGGCACAAGAGCTGCGTGAAGCTAACGAGGTGAAAAGTCAGTTCTTAGCGAATATAAGTCATGAAATTAGAACACCGTTAACTGCGATTTTGGCACAAACTGATGATCTTATCAGTGGTCTATACAAGCCTGAGCAGTTACAAGATGAGCTTAGAGTAATACAGCGTCAAAGTGAGCATTTAAAAAGCTTGATTAATGATGTGTTGGATTTAAGTAAGATCGAAGCCAATCGATTAGAACTTAATATTAGCTGTTTTGATGTGGTGCAGCTTATCAACGATATTCACGCTATGTTTTCTCCTCAAACTAAAGCGAAAGGTTTGTCGTTAGTTTTAGAGTGCCAGTTAGATAAATCCTATTTTACGCGATTAGATTTAACGCGAGTAAAACAAATTCTTATTAATTTATGTGCCAATGCCATTAAGTTTACTCATAAAGGGCAAGTAACTATTGGTGTTAGTAAAACGGAGCAAGGGTTACTTTTTTCGATTAGAGACACTGGGATTGGCATGAGCTCATCTCAACTTAAACTTATTTTTGAATGTTTTAGCCAAGCCGATAACAGTATTAGTCGACGTTTTGGTGGCACTGGGTTGGGCTTGAGCTTGTCGCAGCAATTAGCGGCGATGATGGGTGGCTACATTAGTGTGCAGAGTGAGTTTAAAAAAGGCAGTGAGTTTTCATTTTATTTGCCCAGTGTACAAGTTGAAGAACAAAAGTGTTACAACGATCAGCAAGCTAAGTCGGGTGACGGGGAGCGGTTATTATCTGGTAAGGTAGTACTTGCTGAGGATCACAGTGATAACCGTAAACTGATCACTCGTTATTTACACTCACTTGGGCTGGAAGTGATTGCCGTTGAAAATGGTGAGCAAGCAGTAGAGCAAAGTTTAAAGCTGTACCCAGATTTAGTGCTTTTAGATATTCAAATGCCGGTTATGGATGGTATTTCAGCGTTTGAACTACTCAAACAATGTGGTTATGAACAACCTATCTTAGCATTGACGGCCAATGCTATGAGCCATGAAATTGATCATTATTTATCGCTTGGCTTTAGTGACTATTTAGCAAAGCCAATTGATAAAGAGTCTTTTTATACTGTACTAGCAAAATACTTAAATGCTGCAAATACTGAGACACCAACTGAAAAAAATCATGTTGATATGAGTGATTTAGTGACGAGCTTTCAACAGAGTTTAGCCGAAGAAAGCGAGCTTGTTGAGCAGCATTTTAAAGATGCAGATTATCAGGCGCTGCAAAAAGATAGTCACCGAGTATTAGGAGCGGCACAAATGTTCGAGTTTAAAGAGATAGCCATAGCTGCGAAAGCGCTAGACGATGAATTGCTTCAGCCACAACTTAATACACAAAAGCTAACTATATTAGTAAATAACTTACAGGCACTGTTTAAACAATACGAATAAATTAATTTACTCTGAAAACAAAAAAGACACCATTTGGTGTCTTTTTTATTTAAAAACGTTTATTTAACCAGTGTTCAGGTTACTGACGTTTCATCGAATCAAAAAACTCATCGTTGGTTTTACTCATCGATAGCTTATCAATTAAAAATTCCATGGCGTCAATTTCTGACATGTCATGGACTATCTTACGTAAAATCCACAGCTTTTGTAGCTCATCAGGCTTAGTAAGTAATTCTTCACGACGTGTACCTGAGCGGTTAAAGTCGATTGCTGGGAAAACACGTCTTTCCGCAATCTTACGGTTAAGGTGAAGTTCCATGTTACCCGTACCTTTAAACTCTTCGTAGATAACTTCATCCATTTTAGAGCCAGTATCAATAAGCGCAGTCGCAATAATTGTTAAGCTACCGCCTTCTTCAACGTTACGTGCAGCACCAAAGAAGCGCTTAGGTTTATGAAGCGCGTTAGCATCAACACCACCGGTTAGTACTTTACCTGATGATGGAATAACCGTGTTATATGCACGTGCTAGACGTGTGATTGAATCAAGTAAAATAACAACGTCTTTCTTGTGCTCAACTAAACGCTTTGCTTTTTCGATAACCATTTCTGCAACTTGTACGTGGCGAGAAGCTGGCTCATCGAATGTTGATGCAATAACTTCGCCTTTTACTAGGCGTTGCATCTCAGTAACTTCTTCCGGGCGTTCATCAATAAGTAAAACCATTAATGTAACGTCAGGATGGTTATGTGTGATTGATTGCGCAATATTTTGTAGCAACATTGTTTTACCCGCTTTTGGCGGTGCTACTAATAAACCACGTTGGCCGCGGCCAATTGGTGATGCTAAATCAAGAACTCGTGCGGTAATATCTTCTTTACTGCCGTTACCACGTTCCATACGAAAACGTTCGTTTGCATGAAGTGGGGTTAGGTTTTCAAAAAGGATTTTAGTGCGAGAGTTTTCAGGTTTATCAAAGTTAACTTCGTTTACTTTCAGTAGAGCAAAGTAACGCTCACCGTCTTTTGGTGGACGAATAAGACCTGAAATAGAGTCGCCAGTACGCATACTAAAGCGGCGAATTTGACTCGGAGATACATAAATATCATCTGGGCCTGCTAAGTAAGAAGCTTCTGATGATCTTAAAAAGCCAAAACCATCTTGCAAGATTTCTAAAACACCACCACCGAAGATATTTTCTCCGCCTTTGGCGTGGGATTTAAGAATAGCAAAAATGATATCTTGCTTTCTCAAGCGGGCTACGTTTTCGAGCCCCATGGACTCAGCTTGGTTTACAAGCTCTTTTATAGACTTGTCTTTTAATTCGCGTAAATGCATATTGGTGGGTTCTTTATTACAGTTGTCATACTCAAAATCGCTTTATTAGATCGTTGAGTGAGGTTTGTTGAATATAACTAAGGATTAGTTGGCTTTATAAACTAGCAGGTCATTACAGCAGCGTCCAGTACTTCTGCAAAATAAATTTAAAAAAAGGGCCGAGAGCCCTTTTTTTAATTAACACTTAGATGTTGTTTTCTAAAAACTCAACTAATTGTGTTTTTGATAGTGCGCCTACTTTAGTGGCAGCTACTTGGCCGTCTTTGAAAAGTAGTAGTGTAGGGATACCACGAATACCAAACTTAGGTGGTGTACCTGCATTTTGGTCAATGTTTAATTTAGTGATCGTTACACGGCCATCAAATTCATCAGCAACTTCGCTTAGAATTGGGGCGATCATTTTACACGGTCCGCACCATTCTGCCCAAAAGTCTACTAGTACAGGTTTGTCTGATTGTAATACGTCAGCTTCAAAGCTATCGTCGGTAATTTGGATTATTTTCTCGCTCATTGCGCTCTCCGGTTTAGTTAGGCGAAATATTTAGTGCGTATTTAAACACTCTTGTTTCTTATTGCAAGTTTAAACGTTATGCTTAAACGCTATGACTAAGACACATTTGACCGATAAAAAGTTTTCAGACTTTGCTATTGCACCGGAAGTGGTTGCCGGGTTAACCGAAAGTGGGTTTGAATATTGCACACCCATTCAAGCTAAATGCCTACCTTTTATTTGTGAAGGACGCGATATTGCGGGCCAAGCACAAACAGGTACAGGCAAAACGTTGGCGTTTTTAACTGCCACGTGCCACCGGTTATTACAATCTAGCAAAGCACCTAGTAAACATCCAAGAGCCCTGATCATGGCCCCGACTCGGGAGCTTGCGATTCAGATACACAAAGATGCAAAAATTTTAGCGCCGCACTGTAATCTTAACTTAGGTTTAGTATATGGTGGCGAAGATTACGAAAAACAACGTGCACAACTAGAAAAAGGCGTTGATATTTTAATTGGCACCACAGGTCGCCTAATCGATTTATATAAGCAAGGCTGTTACACCCTTAATGAAATTGAGGTAGTCGTGCTAGATGAAGCCGATCGTATGTTCGATTTAGGCTTCATTAAAGATATTCGTTATATGTTCCGTCGTATGCCAGATACGTCAGAGCGTTTAAACTTATTATTTTCTGCTACGCTGTCGTACCGAGTACAAGAGCTTGCATTTGAACACATGACTAATCCTGAACATGTGCAAATAGAGCCCGATGTAAAAACAGGTAAACGTATTCAAGAAGAGCTATTTCATCCTTCACAAGAAGATAAAATTAAGCTGTTGTTAACCTTGATTGAAGAAGAATGGCCTGAGAAAGCCATTGTTTTTGCAAATACTAAGCATAGCTGTGAAACCGTATACGCATGGTTAAAAGCAGACGGACATCGCGTGGGCATGCTCACCGGTGATGTTAACCAAAAGAAACGTCAGTCAATACTCGCGCAATTTAGTAAAGGCGAACTAGACTTTTTAGTAGCTACCGATGTTGCTGCACGTGGTTTGCATATTCCAGAAGTAAGTCATGTATTTAATTTTGACTTACCAGATGATTGCGAAGATTACGTTCACCGTATTGGTCGTACAGCTCGTGCAGGCGCTTCAGGTCATGCAATTAGTTTTGCGTGTGAGCAGTATGCTTATAACCTTCATGAAATTGAAGAATACATTGAGCACAGCATTCCATTATCGCATTACGATAAGAGTGCATTGCTAGATGATTTAACGAAGCCGACTATTCATAGAAAGCGTAATTTTTCCACTGGTCCACGTAATCGTAGTAATAACAACGGACGTCGCCCAAATAATGGTTACCAAAAAGGACGGTCTTAACCGACCGTTAGTTTGATCGTATTTGTAACTAGAGGTTTTTGAACGGTGGGGCAACTTAAACCGCAAAAAAATGTATATGCAGTCATTGATTTAGGCTCAAATAGCTTTCATATGCTTATTGCTAAATCAATGGCGGGCGGCCTGCAAACAATAGGGCGCGTCAAACGTAAAGTAAGACTCGCAGCTGGGCTTGATGATAATAATTTATTGAGCTTAGAGGCTATGCAACGAGGCTGGGAGTGTTTAGCCTTGTTTGCAGAGCGGTTGCAAGATATTCCCACGCAAAACATCACCATTGTTGCCACTGCAACACTTCGCTTAGCAACCAACGCCGACGACTTTAAACTACGTGCTGAAGAAATATTAGGGCATAAAGTTAATGTTATTAGTGGCGAGCTAGAAGCGCGAACTATTTATAAAGGGGTTGCGCATACCTCTTCATGTACTGGCAAACAGCTGGTTATTGATATTGGTGGGGCGAGTACTGAGGTTGTTATTGGCCAAGGTTTTGAAGCACGTCACTATAAAAGTCTTAATATCGGCTGTGTGACTTTCCTCGAACGCTACTTTAAAGATTGTCAGTTAAATGAAGCAAACTTTAATGCTGCGATAAAAGCAGCACGAAATGTTATTGATGAAATAGCACCTGAATATAAAACGGCTGGTTGGCAGCTTGCTTCTGGTGCATCAGGAACAGTGCAAGCTATTCAAGAAATTATGGTGGCGCAACATTTAAATGAATTGCTCACTCTTGAAAAGCTATACACCATAAAACAACAATCCATAGCTTATAAAACAATAGCTGAACTCGACTTGCCTGGGTTAAGTGAAGAGCGACGGTTAGTGTTTGTATCTGGGCTGGCTATTTTAATTGCACTATTTGAGTCTCTTGAAATAGAACAAATGGGGTTAGCGGGTGGCGCTCTTCGTGAAGGTGTTTTATATAGCATGCTACCGGAGCTTCATAATACCGACATTCGTCAACGCACTATTGATGGTTTTATGAATCGTTATCATGTTGATCAAAAGCAAGCATCTCGAGTTTCAAGTTTAGCATTACTGCTAGCTAATGAAGTCAGTCAGTATTGGCCGGTTGCAGCGCAAAGTGGATTGCCGCTTTTAAATGCCGTCGCGCAGCTGCATGAAATAGGTTTATTAATAGAGTATAAGCAGTACCATAAACACACCGCTTATATTTTAGAAAATACCGACATGCCTGGTTTTTCGCAATCAGAGCATAAAGTAATTGTTGCTATAGCACATAGCCATCGCTCAGACCTTCAAAAAGGATGCTTAGATCATTTAGGTGCACATAGTAGTGTTGCTGCGTATATTGTTCGACTATTACGTATTGCTGTTATTTTATCGATGCGCCGACAAGATGACGTGTTGCCAAACTTCAAGATAACAGCTGAGAATGAAGAGTTGGCGATTCAATTTGAAAATAATTGGTTAAAAAACCACCCGTTGATGGCAAGTGAGCTAAATCAAGAGATTAAGTATCAGAAAAAATGCGGTTGGAAACTTAAAGTTAGCTAGTTAAACCTACTTTTGCGCTGTTTTTAGTGGTTAAAATGAGCATTTAGTCTAAATATCAAG
>NZ_BADU01000014.1:0-73414 GCF_000239875.1 Pseudoalteromonas sp. BSi20311
CCGTGAGTAGCAGTGCGTTAATAGTTAAATTTAACTGTAATTTTAACCAACTACCTGTATGCCGCTAGAATAAGCGACTCTAGCGTAAAAGCCAAACGCATTTTCTATTTTATAAACAATTATTAGCTAAGGCTGCGCACTATTTTTACTTTAAGCGCGCGGTAATATTACAACTACGGTAAGAGTTAACCAGCGTGCAAACTTGTATAGCAAAGCAGGTTGAGTTGCACGCTGAACACTATTTACTCCGCTTTATTCACTATTTTTTGCAGGTTTTCGTGAATTTTAAACAGTACGATAAGTAGCTCACACCAAATTCTAGCGCCAATAGCACCACCAATAACAATACCTAATCCAGCCCAAAAACCACCACCATAATTAGCAAACATCGTAGTAATACCTGAAACTAGTGCACCCAATAACATTAACCAATACACAAAGGTAATAATTTTAGGTGTCAGCATCGAGTCAAAGAAAAATATATCTTTCATAATTAAACTTCCTTTATAGCTATTTTTGTTTTTAATTGATTTGTTTTACTTATTTAAATTTTCGAGCTCTTTTTCAAGCTCTTTCATCGCTTTTTGCGTTTTAAACTCTTCATAAAGCGCTTCACGCGAGTTCGGATCTAAACGCTTACCTGATTGATCAACAAGATTGCTGAAAGTCTCTTGCGTGTTGTTCATAACTACAAAGGTACATAATTGTTTTACGCCATCTAGCTTTGCAAAAGCAACTTCTTGCGGTACTGCACCCACCAAGCTCTGCTGAGCAACTTGCTTGCTGACTTGTTCAAATGTCCCGCCCGCGTTTAGCTCATCATTACTTTGTGCTTTGCGAAGGTATAGTTTATCCATTACGCTAGCTTTTATTTGTATTTGTTGTGATAAATCAGCGCGTGCTGCTGCAATTGCTTGCGCTCTATCTACAGCCATACTTCCAGACCATGGCACACATGATGATGAAGCTAAGCCTTTTTCTGAAACTGGTAGTAATACCCAGCTAGGTACCGAGTCATTTTTAGCAAGCGGCTGTGATTGTGTGTTTTCAGTGCTTGAACACGCACCTAGCGCCAAAGCGGCGAATACTGGTAATAACTTTTTCATCTTTAAATTCCCTTCAATTGCTGTTGATAATAAGCGGTGCGTTTAACCACTTTTTGTAGATAGTTACGGGTTTCTTGTGCTGGTAAATTATTCACCATGAAATCATAAATTTTATCTGGCGACATAGTGTTCGCTGCTATGCTGGCTTGGTTAAGTGAATTAGAACCACTAAGGGTTTTAGCTACGTTGCCTGGGCCGGTATTATAAGCTGCAATACTCATATAAAGCCGAGATTGCGCGTTACGTACATGTTTAAAGTAGCGATTAGTTAGCAAGTGTATATAGGTGCTACCGGCTTCTACATTGTTATCTGCCTGAAACAAATATTCAGGGCTAAGTAATAACGGTTTACCTTGTAAAAACTGACTAACATCTTTGCCTGCCGATGTTGGCACTATTTGCATTAAACCAAACGCTGGGATTGGCGAGCGTGCCAGCGGATTAAAGCTCGACTCGGTATGAATTATTGCTAACAGTAAGGCAGGCTCTAGGTTATAGCGAACAGCTTGCTGCTTCACTTCAGGTAAGTAACGCTTAGCTTGGCTAGATAAAGTGTTTGTAGGCAATGTGTAGCTAATAGTTACTCTTTCTTGTTGCTTTGTCACTTTAGGTGGTTTGCTGGCAAGTGTTTGTTTAACCATTGCTTTAGTCAGTACACTTTGTTGTGCTAGTTGACTAGTGACTTGCGGTGCTTTTTTGATAACTTTCGCTCTAGCTGCCTGCGGCTGTCCACTGGTGTGCGCCGTCACTTTATTTTTGTTCAAGCTATAATTGGCGGCAATATAAACAGGGTCTTTTGCTAAGGTTTCATCAACACTCACCTGCGACAGCTCCGTTAACTGCTGCTGTGCATAGGCAATGGCTTGTGTGTCGTCTTGATTATTAAGTAACTCGACCGTTACTTCACCACGTTCGAAGTCTACAGTGGTGCGATTATTTAAATCGTCGCTATATTGCACCCACACTTTTGCGCTAGGTAAATTTGGATCTTTCCACTTTTCAGTTACTTGCTTTAAATACGCCGCTTGAGCATCTCGCCAAGCACTCACAAATGCAGCAAACTCTTGCTGTTGCTGCTGCTCATACTGGCTAAATTCGCTATGCCGCTGCTTCAAAAACGCCGCAAAATCACGCTCATCACTGTTATCTGCTTGGCTAGTTAAACTTAACAACAGGCACGTTATTGCTGTTAACCTTAATAAGCATTTACTTTTTACCCACACAGTTTATATCCCTATAAAAATTAAAAATAACTGCTTAAATCATCGGCAGTTTGCTGCTCATACTCAGCCTTTGCTGCAAAGTTTAACCGCTTGCAGTTAATACTTTCACACTGCTGAGTTAGCGTGAGCACTTGTTTATAGCGTTGATTAACAAACCATATTTGTGCAACTGCTGCTTTAGCCGCATCAAGTTTTAATTCGTTAGGTTCTAAGTATTTATCAAGATAGCTTAAACGCTGTTCTTTGGGTGACTGTGCTGCAGCGAGTGCCACCGCATCAGACATTGTGGTAGGGTGATTCATCGCCACACTAAGCAAAGAACGCAAATTAGATTTATCTTTTTGATTACCAACTTGCCAAGCAGCTCTTATTGCTAGCCCAGCTTCGTTAATATCATCCGCTGCGGGGGTAACAATGCCGCTACAGGTGAGCCAGCCTTGTTGTTTTTGCTGCTTAAACTCACTAACTTGCGCTTCAATAAAGCTTACCGACTCAGGCAAGCTAATATTTAGCTTATTCGCAAGTGCCTGCTTTATTTTATGACGTTCAGGCAAGGTGAGAGCATTACGACACGCTTGTTCAAGTGCACTAGTGGCACTGGGCTTTAATGCCATTACACGGGCATATTGTCCAATCGCCTGGCTTTTAAAAAAAGCAGTTTGTTGTTCGATTGTTTGCTCAGAATCAAAGGTGGCCGAAGCCACCATCGAAAGCCCTATAATAGGTGCTAGCATTAAAGTTCCTCTTCACTCGCTACTTTGCCTGACGCACCTTGAGGATTAGCCGCTTTCTCGTTTAAACCACCCACTGCTTTTATTTTTTTGCCCGAACGGCTCATACCATTAACCGTATTGCCGTTATTACCCGCCATTTCTTTTGCCGCTTGGCGTGCCGTCGCTTCTAAGCTTGGCGCATAAACAGCCACACTGTATTGCCACATTCCATCATCACTTGCAAAGCTCTTAACACTCACACCCGGTGGTAATTTACCTTTAGTAATTGTGGCGTATTCATCAGAAGTTTTTAATTGATTTAAAAATGTATTGCGATCTTCTTCAAGCACTTGAACTTGCTGCGGATCATTCAGGTTAGGATCGTCGTACTCAAATTGTTGAGTGCCTTCCATTTGATTTTCATCAAAGCTACCTTGCCAATAAACCTCTTCACCTTGCATCGTGGCAAGTAAAGCTGAACGAGCGCGGGTTTGCGATTGAGACTTAGCCACACCTTTTAGTTTTCGTGCTATTTTATTGTTTTTATTACCACGAATAATCGCTGAACCATACCCTAATACAATAACTTCACCACTATCGGCATGGGTAAGCACCTTAGCACCAACCGGGGGTAATACCCCTGATTTAACATCACTAATTACTTGTTTAAAAATAGCATTGGGCTCACTAGTAACCGCGACGGCACCGCGATTACCTTGAATTTGAGAGCGTGTTTTAGGTGTAGAAATTAGGCTTACGCGTACTAATTTCTCATCATTATTGTCATACACATCATAGGTGACAAAGCCGGCTAACGAGCCTGATACTGACTCTTTACACGCTTCCATCATATTCGTTTGCTCATTAGCAACACCTTCAACACCCGTGTCTATTACATCCATGGAAGCCGTAACTACATTGCCACAACGCTGTTCCACGCCTTTCATGTTTTCTATTAGTTGTTTTTTAGCAATCAAATAAGCTTGATTATATGCACCACGCTTTGAAAGCAAGGTCGCATTCATATTGTCATAGGTGTTATAGCTGGCAGTACCAATAGATAAAATACCGGTGCCACTGCCTACTTGAATCATCTTAATGCCATCTTCGTCGTCATCAATCAGCGACTGATGCGCAACAGCAACAGCAACATTAGTATCTTTTGCTACTACAACATCGCCAGATACTGTTGCTTGTTCAGCACCCGCAACTTGCGCACCAGGGCGTGCAGGGATCATATCGGTTAAGCTAAATTCTTCAGCAGCTACAGGCATAGCTAAAGCCATTGCTAATGTTAATATTTTTAATTTCATCATACTTCCTTATTGGTACCTGAGTGTAAAATCATCTTCTACGATAATTTTTGATAGTGTATTTGCAGTAATGGTTGCCATTGCTTGTTCTACTGCATGAGCGAACTCACCAGTATCACCTTTGTACCTGAGACTTGCTACGGTATAATCACTACGTTTATGAATCGATACATCGCTCACACCGCCTAAGGTGCTAAGTACATCATATAATTTTTCTGGCTGCGTAAGCTTTTTACTCGGTAATAATACCTCTCTGACTAAACCGCCTCGTGCAACGACTTTTGTAAACGCCCCAGTTAATGCCCGATGCAATGCTGCCGATTGTGACTCACTGGCTAAATGCACAGCCATTAAATCAGTCTTAACATTTTCGTCGTTAGGTAATGCCATTAACGAAGGGTCGTTTTGCCACTTCCCATAAATATTGCCAGCTAAATCACGCACATCAACAATTAAACGAAGCTGTCGGTTATTGTCTCGCTTAACTAGCTCAGACCTAGCATACAGTTCTAAACTGGCTGCAGCGCCCACCTCAATACCTTGCTCATTTAGCCATGTTTTAAGTTCTGTTTTTAAAGGCTCAGGTGCAATCACATGCACGCGAGGCGAACCTATCATGCTCAATAATTGCGAAGCTTGTTGAATTAAAGGGGCTTTTTCAACCACCGCCATAATAGTAATTTCCACCCCGCCATTTTCTAACTGCTTACTTTGGAGCGTTTGCCACTCTTTAATCAACCCTTCGCTATGACTTGATAGTTGCTGGCCAATTAACTCTTGCATAGTAGTTGATTCATTATCATCACTAATACTTAAGCTGGTGCTTGATGACTGGGTATGCTGTTGTGTAAGCCAAACCCCAACCACCTGCGATACCGCACGCTGTAATGCATCTTGCTCAGCATTGCTGAGCGCAGTCTTACCTTGCTTTTGCCAGCCTTGTCCTATCACCGTAACGCTAATATTTTGCGTTGCTTGCTGCCAATTTTGCTCTACCGGCTCACCTAAGTTTGATGGATTTAGGCTCACCGTCATGCAGGTATCGTTGCCATTGAGTCTTGGCACGCTGTAATTTAATGGTACCGCCCCCGCATTTAAGCCCTCTAGCATTACACTACGTTGCTGCTCATAAAGGCTTGTCGCGTCATCGGTTAAATCTGTGGTTAACTGCTGCTGCGCACTTTGCATTGTGAGGCTTTTGTTCCCTTGTAAAAAGCGTATCAGCTCTGCACTGGCTTGTGCTTTAGCACCAGTAATAGCGGTACTCCCGCGCCCATAAGCACACGCCTGGGTTTGTAATGTACCATCTGCAAGCACTTCTACTTGTGCTTGTGCACTTAACGAACATAGTGCTAAAACACCAAGCTTTTTTATCATGTACGGCTCTCCAAAAAGTTAGCTGGCGTGCCTACCGATACAGCAAAAATTTTGGCGCCACTGGCGGGGCGATATATGCCATTCTCGGCTTTATTTTTTACGTTATCAGCCATGTTCGAATCTTTCCAGCGAATAATCTCACCATTAGCGCTATTACGTGACGGGTTAACATTTGCAACACCTAGAGGTTCCACAAAACCAGCTTCATAACTAAATATAATCATGGTTTCATTGGGTAATACGCCAGCATTTTGGCCACGGTCAAGGCTAATTTTGTTGCCTTTAATGCCTAACACTTGCGCTGTGGCAGGCATTTCACTGAGCATACGGGTTAATAAAATATCAATACCCCGCGAACCCATATCATTAAATACCGCGTTTACATGCGCGCTATCATCATAATGAAAACCCGTATAATAACGACCACTTAATCTGGTAAATTGAAGCTCAGAACGCTCACGTACGTCTTCTGACTTAACCCGTATTTTACCCAAATTTGGGTGTGAAAGCTTTTCGCGAGTTTGTGGGTTAATCACCCCGGTGGTGAGCTCTAAGGTATAATCTGCCCAATCGCTATAAGCTCCTTCTGTTTTAATGGTTCTCAGGGAATCTATTTTTACAATAAAATCCGGCATTAACGCTTTTACTTCGGCGCGTTTAGCTGCTGCTTTAGCACCTTGTTGCTGTAAAAATATTTGCTGCTCTTTTGAAATAGTGTCGTCATCACGGGTAATAATTCTAAAGCGATTAATGCCGGCAAATTGATTTTCAACCATCAATAGTAAGTTATTATTATCGAACTCTCGCATGGCATCTACGCCAATGCCACTTCCAGTTACTTGAGCTAGGTCAAAATACATACGTACGATAGGCTTTTTTAACGGGCAGCTATCGGTTTCGTTATTAACATCAAACGTACAGCGCTCTAGCCCTTGAGTATCAAAATAAGCAGGAATAGTAATATCGTGGTCTTTAAAGTCGTAGGCGCTTTTAGCCACTTGCGCGTTAGAGGCACGATTACTTACTTTGGCCACTTGTGTGCTACTACCCGGCTTTGTCTGACAACCCGCTAATAAAGCGACAGTGATTGCTGAAAGGGTAATTTTTTTTATGAGTTTCATTATTATTCCTAAATATCGAACAGCCATGTACTAGGTGGCGCTTTAAGTTGTTGAACTAAATTTTGAATCACTTTTTGTTTCGCAGCATTCGTTGTTGCCCCCGTTTCTTGGGCGTGTAAATCGTGTTGTAATAACACCTTGAATGGGCTACTACTGCGGGTAAGTGCTAAAGATAAAATCGCTTTTGCGCTGTGGCTATTTTTACTGTTAGCATAGTACCAGCGTAATTGCGGGCGCATCCACAATTGAGTATTACCACTGTGGGGTAGGGCATCGTTTAAAGCCGACTTGATTTCATGGGCGCTCAGTGCACCAACCACATCGCATGCAACGTCATTTAGCGCGCTTGACTGATCCGTTAATAAGGTATTTAAGCGAGTTCTAATTAAAGGTTGAGCCCCTGACAAGTACTCAAGTACCGCGAGCTTTTTTGTTGCATCACTGAGTAAACCACTATACTGCAATGCCCAAATAAAGCGTTGTTCACTATTTTTGTCGCTCGGTGACACGCGGAATAACACTGACAAATCAGCTTTTACCGTGTTAACAATGACTGATTTTTTCACACCGAGTTGTAGGGCAAACAAATTTGCCTGCTCAGCGCTATTAAGCTCCTCTGTGCCCGTAAGGGTAAACGGCAAGCTACTAAGGGACGTAGTTTGCTGAAAATAACCTGTTGATTGAGTATTTTGCTTGCTTGATAGCTGTACTTGCTCGGTACTTACATCAACACTCAGTTGCGTTACTATGTCAGCTAGAGCCGCTTGCTTTGCAGTTAAGCGACTTTCACCAATACCTACAGCTGTAATATATTCATCACTTTGTTGAGACTGAAGTACCCAAGCAGGCCAACTTTGTGCTGAAGTAATACAAGCAAATGCCAGTAACAAGACAAATAGGCTTGTTTTCATTAATTTTTCGCTTCTAGCGTAAGCTGCCGCTCGTTAATTGATGCTATGGTTGCTTGTTCAAGTTCAATAATTTCATTCGCTTCAAGTGCTAACGCAAGTTGATCTTTTGCTTTTAATAATGCGACACCAATATCCTTTGGGTTCTCAGCTTCATTTTCATCATCTGCGAACATACTCATTACACTACTGCCTGCACTTAGTGTTAAAGCCGCAGCAACTTCGTTTCGATACTCTGTTAGTAACAGTGCAGATTTAGCGGCTTCAATAGTTAGCTGTGTGGCAAGCTCAACGTTTTGTTGATAAATCGCTTCATTAGCTTCGTTGTAAGTAGCAAGTTTATGACCTATCTTTTCGTCTTCATTTTTAGCGCCCGCATCAAACTTTACAATGGCTGCCTCTAGCTCTTCAGGTGAAGCATCTTTATTGGCGTATAAGAATTTTCGTGCATCAAGATGATCAGTCGATGTGCGGTACTGCGACATAACTTTATATTGGCGCTCTAGCACCATGGCCGATGCATTTAAAAATTCGTTAATACCAGGCACAACATCTACCGGGTATTGATAGCCAAGAGTATCCATACGGGTAGTTAATTCAGCAACAACTGCGTTGCGGTCTAAGTCACCAGAATTATCTGCAGTAGACACACAGCCTGCGAAAAGAGGAGCAAAAATCAGCGCGGAAAGAATGGTTTTCTTCATGTGGAAATTTCCTATAAGTTTAAAAGGCAAGAAAGCATGTAGCTAAGCTATTGACTTAATTCATTCTTCCTTGAATTGCCCTTATATAGTTGCTGAATTTAAGATGAATTGCAACACGAAATTTCAAAATTTATACGCAGTTTTCGCAAAATAATAACAAATGTAACTACAGCTAGGCATTATTTTAGAAATGATGACTACAAAGTAATTTTAAATCTAAAGAGGTTCATTTTCTAATTACAGCAAATTTAGTATGGTTGATTTAATTATCAATCTATAGCTAACCAAACCCCCACTAGCACCATTAAACTTCCCGCAATACGATTCATCCACTGAATGTTATTGCCTTTGGTTAAAAATAACCGCAGGCTTTTACCACCTGTTGCGTAAATCATCATACAGATAAACTCTGAGAGTAAAATAATGGCCACCAGCACCGCTAATTGGGGCGCAACACTGTATTGTACGCTAATAAAAGGAGGTAATAAGGAAATCATAAACGCCCATCCTTTTGGATTGGCAATGGCGGTTACAAACCCCTGTGAAAATAATGAATATCGGCTCACGGCTGTTGTATTATGCGTATCAACCGACATTTTTCCTTTCGCACGCCACATATTAATGCCAATGTAGATTAAATAAGCACCACCTAGCCATTTTAAAATATCAAATGCACTGGGGTAATTAAGCATAACACTGGCTACACCTAGCACCGCGGCTACCGCAACACTGGCGACACCTAATAGCTCGCCAATCATCATCCATAAAGTTCGGCGCACGCCTATACTCATGCCTAAAGTCATGGCCAGTGTCATGCACATACCCGGAGTAATAGACACAAAAAAGAAGGTAGGAATAAATACCGCAAGTGCAGCTACATCAATCATTTAAAGCTCGCAATAGGTTAAAAAAGTAGTGTTAATTTTGAATAAAAGGGTAAAGGAAAAATAGCTATCGGTAAATTAGAAATAACAGCATCGAGAGTCGGGCTACGGGCAATGGGCAACGAGCTTAGCCCGAGTTAGCAGCGCAGTATTTCGCGCCGCCAAACCTCGAAGCCCTGAGCTCGAAACTCTTAGCAAATTAATTTACTGTTGTTTCAGTGTCTACTTCGTTATCACTTAACAAGTACTTATCAAGCCACTGCTCTTGCTCCCACAGTACATGTAATAAGCTTTTACGGGCACGGTAGCCGTGGGCTTCGTAAGGAAGCATCACTAAACGCGCTTCTTTACCCAAGCCTTTAAGTGCTGCGTACATACGCTCACTTTGCATTGGGAAAGTTCCAGAATTAGGGTCCTCTTGACCGTGGATCATTAACATAGGCTCGTCAATTTTTTCAGCATGGAAAAACGGCGACATGTTAGCGTACACACTTTGTGCTTGCCAAAAATCACGTTCTTCACCCTGAAAACCAAACGGCGTCAATGTGCGGTTATACGCACCACTGCGGGCAATACCTGCCTTAAATAAATCGCTATGCGCTAATAAGTTAGCCACCATGAATGCACCGTAAGAGTGCCCTGCAATGGCAATATTGTTTTTATCTGCAATGCCCTTTTCAACGAGTACATCAACCGCTGCTTTGGCGCTAGAAACCAGCTGTTTTCTAAAGTGATCATTTGGCTCACTGCCATCAACACCTACAATCGGCATTTTAGGATCGTCGAATACTGCAATTCCTTTAGCTAAATAAGGCATTGGACCCCAATAACCAATGTAGGTAAATTCGTATTCTGATTCGCGCACCTGTGAGGCAACCGCTTTATCTTTATATTCAAGTGGGTATGCCCACATCAATACAGGTAAAGGCCCTTGTGTTTTATCATACCCTGGCGGTAAATAAAGCGTACCCGATAGTTCAACACCGTCATCGCGGGTGTAACGTAATTGCTCTTTAGTCACCCCTTTAAATGCTGGATACGGATGCTCAAACTGAGTCAGTTGCGTTAACGTATCTCTATCTAAATCACGAATAAAAAAGTTGGGCTGCTGCGTTTTAGACTCGCGAATAGTAATAATGCGCTTACCTTCATCGTCTAATAAAGCACGCACCCGCTCATAGTAAGGTGCAGCCGATTGCCATAGTCGTTTAGTGCTGTTTGTTTTTACATCGTATTGATCTAAAAATGGAATATTCCCTTGCTCAGATGCACCATCACCACGAAGGTAAATGTAACGTCCGCCTACCACTTTTATAACACGCGAACCTAAATCATTACGCTCATATATGGTACTGCCAGGATCTTTGTAAGCATCATTGTAACTACGCTCTGAAAACAGCACACGGTTGCTATCGGCATTACGGGGTTGAATAACATAAGTACGTACTTGTCTGTCACTAAAGCGCCAATCACTTAGCATGGCAATGTTGTCATTACCCCACTCTATACCCGCAAAACGGCGCTCTACCTTTGCAAATAATTTAGGTTCGCGTTTAAACGGTGCACGTAAACTATAAAGGTAGTCATGGTGCTCAACCTCAGTTTTCATATCGCCGCCATCTTGCGCTTCGGCCCAAATAACCTCTGCGCCCTGATCGGCACGCCACTCAAAATTACGCCGTCCAGTGCGAACACTGTCATACCCTTGTGGAATGTTGTCGGCAAGGGGTTGCTTAGCAAGCTCTAATAATGCAAAACCACGCATCCCCCATATTTCCCATGTGGTTGCAAAGCGGCTGTAAGGTACTTGATACGAAAATGGCTCGTCTATTGTAGCAACCAATAAATTAGTAGAATCAGGAGAGATTGAAAACGATTTAAATAAACCGGCGTCGCCAATCTTCTGCGCTTTACCATCTAAGGTGATATAGGCTAGCTGCCCTTGTCCGTAAAACTTAAATTGCGCTTCATCAAACGGACTAGTTAATAAGTTTTGATAAGTGCGCGCTGGGGCTTTTTCACCGGTACTTTGTTGAATAACCGGTACTGTGCTTTGAGTATCATTGGTTAATCTTGGTTTGTCTAAGTTAACCGCTAAATTAGCCACAATCGCTGTGCTATCGGGTAACCACTCATAAGGGGTACTTGTTAAAGTAGAATTAAGTGGATACTCACTTAACTGCTTTGCTTGTTTACTTTTAACATTGTAAATCCAAAGTCGTGCATTTTCTGGCTGTTCCACAATAAACGCTAAGTACTCGCTAGTTGCAGACCAACGAGGGGAACGAATAATACCCTGCGGCAAGTTATTTACGTTAACCACCGTACCACTTTGTACATGCTTAAGCTCTAAAGCACTGTACTTTGCACTTACCCGTGAGCGAGAAAAGTTAGCAGGGTTTAACTTAATACCCGCTAATTTAAGTTCTTCTTTTGCAAGCTCATCTAACGAGACCACTCTTTTACGTTCAAACAAAGCCAACCACTGGCCATCGTTTGATAAAGAGCTAGTAGGGGCTAACTTAGCATCGACTAATGCAGCCAGTTCTGGGGAAGGAGTTTGATATCCTTGCTCTGCATAGCTTGCAGGTAGCAAAACAATACAGCCAACAAAGGCAATTAACAGCCTAAAAGCATTCATGTTTTATCCTTTTTATTTTTGAATATTACCGGATATATAAACACGTTTTGCACCATTCATAAAGTGTTAAGCTAAGTAATGACTTAAGTAGCCTGAATACGCTAAAATACACGCCTATTTACTCAACGCTAAAATTGGTTGTTTATGTCCATTAATTTGCAGCATTTTAGTTTTTCGAAATCATACTCTGCTTTTTAAATACCGTTACAGCTTTTAAAAATATACCACTGTGTTTGAGTCTGTTTTTCCATCAAATAATTAGAGAATCTAGCCAATGAAAAAAGTGCTGGTAATTGGCTATGTATGGCCAGAGCCCAATTCGTCTGCTGCAGGTACGCATATGATGTCGTTACTTAATGCATTTAAAGCGCAAAACTGGGATGTTGAATTTGCCACGCCTGCACAACCTACCGATCACATGGTTAACCTTACCGACTTTGGTATCACTAGCCAAAGTATTGCCCTAAACTGTGATAGCTTTGATGACTATATAAAAGCTTACAATCCCGATTTAGTGATGTTTGACCGTTTTATGATGGAAGAGCAGTTTGGCTGGCGCGTAGATAAGCATTGCCCTAATGCGCTTAAAATTTTAGATACCGAAGATCTACAATGCCTTCGCAATGCTCGCCATGAAGCGCATAAAGGTGAGCGTGAATTTAACCACAGCGATTTACTATCAGACATAGCTAAACGTGAAATAGCCGCTATTTTACGCTGCGATCTCAGCTTAATTATCTCAAGCTATGAGATGGAGCTACTCAATGAAGTGTTTAATGTTGAGCCTAGTGTGTTGCATCATTTACCATTTATGGTTGATTTAAGCGCCTTACCTGAGCAAACTAAATCGTATCAACAACGCCAACACTTTATGACCATTGGTAATTTCAGACATGCCCCAAACTGGGATGCGGTGCTTTATTTACAAAAAATTTGGCCGCTTATCCGTAAACAACTGCCACAGGCAGAACTGCATATTTATGGTTCATACCCGCCACCAAAAGCCACCGCACTTAATAATCCTAAAACCGGCTTTTTAATTAAAGGCTGGGCCGATGACGCATATGAAGTAATGCAAAGCGCACGTATTTGCTTAGCCCCTTTACGTTTTGGGGCGGGTATTAAAGGTAAACTATTAGAAGCCATGATCATGCAAACCCCAAGCATCACCACGCCTATTGGCAGCGAAGGTATGCACAACACATTACCGTGGCCAGGTGTGGTAACAGCAGATGCGCAAGCTTTTGCAGATGCCGCCGTCTCTTTATACAACAACGAGGCTAAATTTAGCGAAGCGCAAGCCGCTGGCAACCTTCTACTTAATACCCTGTATGACAAAGTGCAGTTAAGTGCTCAATTAATTGAAAAAATCGACTCAATAAGCAGTAATTTAGATGCTCACCGGATGAAAAATTTCACAGGCCAAATGCTCAAACACCATACCATGCGCAGCACACAATATATGTCGCAGTGGATAGCAGAAAAAAATAAAAAATAACATTAAAAATCACTAGACAGGCGGCGATTTGTGTTTAAAATCGCCGCAAATAAACTTGGGCAATTTTAGCATTATTGCCTATATTTTTAGCTTAGTTATTTAATAGTTGGTTCAAAACAAATTTGAAAACCGCAACGTTTACTGAAAAACGCAAATTTATCGTTAAATTGGGCAAGATGCTCCATAAATACGGTACACCTGCCTATCGCTTAGAAGCCCACTTAATGGAAGTGGCGACTTATTTAGGTCTTAAATCCTCGTTTGTTATGTCTCCAACGTCGGTTACCTTTGTTATTTGGACGGATGGTCATGAAGATGAATATACCCATGTTGCCCGGGTTGACCCAGGCGATCACGATTTAGGTTCACTTGCGGATACCGATGACCTAGTTAATAAAATGCTCAATGGTGAACTCACGTTGCAAGAGGTTGATCAGCAACTTGATATCATTTTTGAGGCGCCAAACCCTTATAACAAAATCATAACCGGTATCGCTTTTGCCACCTCTGGCGGTGCATTTGCAATGCTAATGGGCACCAGTTGGAATGATGTTATTTGGTCTGGTTTATTAACCTTTATTGTTTACTTATTTGTATTGTGGTCGGCCCGTTCGAAACGTGTGGCTCACATGCTTGAGCCACTAGTGGCGATAGTGTCGGCCATTCTTGCTTGTGCTATTAGCGTTCATTTAGATGCACACATTAATATTCGGTTAATTGTGCTTTCTGCCATTATTGTGTTTATACCCGGTTTAGCCCTTGCACTTGGCTTAGCTGAACTGGCAGCCCGGCATTTAGTCTCGGGCACAGCACGCGTGATGGACTCGTTTATGTTGCTGTTTAAGCTCTATTTTGGGGCTTTTATTGGTATTGCTATTGGCTTTGCCTTATTTGGTCAAACCGATTTCGTACAACCTGAGCCGTTACCAAAGTGGACTGCATGGTTAGCCATATTCTTACTCTGTAGCAGCTTAATTGTGATATTTAGAACCAAGTTTAAACACGCAGCCTGGTCTATAGCCTCTGGCTTTATTGCCTATGGCACTAGTATTGGCTCTGCCATGTACTTAGATTACACACTGGGTACCTTTGTGGGCGCATTCTCTGTAGGTGTGTTTAGTAACTTATTTAATCGTGTTGCCAATGCCCCGGCCTCTATTGTGGCTATGCAAGGCCTAATTGTATTAGTACCTGGTAGCAAAACGTATATTGGTTTGAACTCACTGATTGAAGGGCAAGATTTTGTTTATGCAGAGCACATTGGTCAACAAACGTTTTTAATCTTTATGTCGCTGGTGGCCGGACTCATTTTTGCTAACGTAGCACTTCCTCCTAAAAAAAGTCTATAACATTAAGCGCGGTTTCACACCGCGCCATAGCATTATTGCCTTCATTAAACGCCCTCTTTTGAGGATTAATCGCATTTTTTAGTATATTGGGAACACCTTGCTATAATGGCTGAAATCTAATAAAGCAAAGGAAATAACAATGCTAAAAACTAGCTTAGCGATAGCAATTGGGCTTTCAAGCTCACTTGCATTTGCGCAATCAGCAATCACTGTTGAAGACATTCCAAAAGTAAAATCGGTAATACAAACAAGCGTTAGCCCCGATGGCGACACTGTTGCATTTACTCGTTCGTTACCTCGCACGCTTTACGTTGACGAAAATGGCAGTAATTACAGTGAGCTTTACGTTGTTGATGATGAAGGTGTTGAACGTCCTTTTATTACCGGCTCGGTTAATATTAAAAGCCTACAATGGTCAAACGACAGCAAAACAATTTACTTTTTAGCGAAATTAAAAGACGACAAATATACTTCGCTTTACCAAATACCTGTTGATGGCGGCCAAGCACAAGCGGTTATGTCATTAAAAGGCACATCTATTTCAAGCTATCAGTTAAGCCCTGATAACAAGCAAGTTGCTATTTTAGCAATGCCAGCTGCTGATAAGTCAGAAAAAGAACTAAAAAAGCTTGGCTTTAAAGCAGAAGTGTACGAGCAAGGCCTTAAAAACAAGCAGCTTTTTATTGTAGATTTAGCTAAAGCCGACAAGCCACTTACTCCAACTGCACTCAATGTTGATAACTACGTAAGTGACGTTAATTGGGCTGCTGATGGTGAAAAGCTACTGGTTAAGACTCAACCTACAGCTTTAATTGACGACAGATACACAAAATCAATGTGGCATTTATTTGATATTGCTAGCAATAAAGTTACCTTGTCATTTAAAACTGAAGGTAAATTAGGCGATGCTGAGCTGTCGCATGATGGTAAATACATTGCTATTTTAGGTGCAGAAGATAAGCACGACCCTGCAACTGGTCGTTTATTTATTGCCGATACTAAAACTGCAGAAATCACAGAATGGTTACCTAACTTTATGGGCCACGTTGTCGACTTTGAATGGTCGCACAAACGTAACACCCTTAACTTTATTGCCAATGTAGGCACTGAAAGTTTTGTTGCGAGCATTAAAACTGGCTCTAACAAATACAAGAAGCTCGTAAAAGAAGGCAAATTTATTGCCTCACAGCTAAGTGTTTCTGATTCAGATAAAACCCTAGCACTTCGTGGTAACACGGCAAAACACCCTAACGAAGTCTTTATTGTGCGCAGTAACAAGGCAAAGCGTTTAACAGATTCAAACAGCTGGTTAAACGACAAACGCTTTGCTAAACAAGAAACAATTACCCTTAAAGCGCGTGACGGTGTAGAACTTGATGGTGTACTAGTTTACCCACTCGATTATGAAAAAGGCACACGCTACCCACTAATTATGTCGGTACACGGTGGTCCTGAAAGCCATGATAAAAACGGCTGGGTAACTAACTACTCGCGCCCTGGTCAAATGGGTGCTGCCCGTGGTTACGCGGTATTTTACCCTAACTACCGTGGTTCAACGGGTAAAGGCGTAGATTACTCTAAACTAGGTCAAAACGATTACGCAGGTAAAGAGTTTGACGACTTAGTTGATTTTAAAAATCACCTTGTTGATATGGGATTAGTTGATACTAAACGTGTTGGTATTACCGGTGGCTCATACGGCGGTTATGCATCAGCGTGGGGCGCAACAAAGCTAACCGAGCACTTTGCTGCCAGCGTTATGTTTGTGGGTGTAACTAATCAGCTATCTAAATTTGGTACTACTGATATTTCAAACGAAATGAACCTAGTTCATGCGCGTTCATACCCATGGGACAAATGGCAATGGTACTTAGAGCGCAGCCCTATTTACTGGGCAGGTCAATCTGAAACGCCACTGCTTATTATGCATGGTAAAGACGATCCTCGCGTTCACCCTGCACAATCTATGGAACTTTACCGTTACATGAAAGTGCAAGGTAAAGATGTACGCCTTGTTTACTACCCAGGCGAAGGCCATGGTAACCGTAAAGTAGCAGCACAATACGATTACAGCTTGCGTTTAATGCGCTGGATGGACAACTACTTAATGGAAGGCAAAAAAGACATGCCTGCATTTGAAATTGACCATGCCGCTAAGTTAAAAGCAGTGAAAGACGCCAATAAATAAGTATTAGCTTAATACCAAAGGCCAACATAAATATGTTGGCCTTTTTGTTTGTATTACCGGGCATGCTTAGTGGCACAGCAAAGCTTATGTTACACTCTGACTCATTATTCTGTTAACTGCTAATCACACCATTGCCATGTCAAACCCTGCTAGCTGCTTTACCACTTTTAATGAAAATATAGATAATCTTGCACTGCCTGATCAGTTTACATTTCCCTTTTATTATAAACCCCATCCGCTGGCCATTGCCGCTGCAAAACAATTACAACTACAGTTAAACAAGCTAGATAAGGCTATTTTAGATACAGATGATATTGATGCCGGTAAAATGTTTGGCGTATTGGTCGTTCAAGATAAGTCGCAACAGCTAGGCTTTATTAGCGCCTATTCGGGGCAAATAGCGGGGATAGATGAGCAACTGCATTTTGCGCCAAATGTGGCACTTAAACATATAGACGATGCAGAATTTAGTCAGCAGAGCCAAGTGATTAACGATATTAATGCGCAAATTACAGCCTTGCAAAACAGTGATAATTATCAACAAATTGAGCAACAGTTAGTGACTGCTCGCCAACACTATGAGCAACAACTTATCGCCAAGCAGCAAGCGATGCAAGTAACTCGAAAACAGCGAAAACAGCAACGGCAAGCCGCCGGCGAACAACTCAATAATGATGAGTTTGAAAAACTGAAGAACCAATTAGCTGGGCAGAGCATTGTTGAGAAAAAACAACTACAAGCATTAAAGCAACAGTGGCAAACACGTATTACTGCACTTGAACAAGCCCAACTAACAATAAATGATGAAATTAACGGATTAAAAAAACGCCGTAAAGTGCTCTCTAAAAACTTACAAAAAAAGCTATTCGCTCAGTACCAGTTTTTAAATGCAAACGGCGAAGTGACCGATTTAAACGCCATTTTTGCCAAACTGCCCGAGCACACACCGCCTTCAGGTGCGGGAGATTGTGCAGCGCCAAAATTATTACAATATGCCTATAAACATAATTTAAAGCCGCTGGCTATGGCCGAATTTTGGTGGGGCGCACCGCCTAAATCGGCAATCAGACATCATTTACATTATTACCCTTCGTGCTACAGCAAATGCCAGCCTATTTTAGGGCATATGCTAGAGGGATTAAATGTTGAAAACAACCCGCTCTTGGTCAACCCTGCACAGGGAAAAGACCTAACGATTGTTTATCAAGACGATGATTTGTTGGTGGTAAATAAACCTGCTGAATTTTTATCTGTGCCAGGCATTAATATTGACGATTCGGTATATATGCGAATCAAAACTCAGTTCCCACACGCTTCGGGGCCACTTATTGTGCACCGATTAGACATGTCGACTTCAGGGCTGTTAATGATTGCGTTAAATAAACGGGTGCATAAAGCACTGCAAAAACAGTTTATAGAGCGTAGTGTAGAAAAACGTTATGTTGCTTTAGTGGCGGGTAATATTGCTGCTGAAAGTGGCAGCATAGAGTTACCTTTAGTGCTTGATTTTGATGATAAGCCACGGCAAATGGTGTGTGACAAAACAGGGAAGCCGTCATTAACAACATGGCAGGTACTGGAACGTAAAAATAATACCACCCGCTTACAACTCTACCCAAAAACAGGACGTACTCATCAGTTGCGTGTTCACTGTGCCCACCACTTAGGGTTAAATACACCCATTGTGGGCGACACTCACTACGGTAAAAAGGCAGAACGACTGCATTTGCATGCCGAGTATTTAGCTTTTACCCATCCTATTAGTCATGAACGATTAGAATTTGAAGTAGCCGCTGATTTTTAAATCAGCGCTGCTTTTAGTCGAATCGGATTCTAAAACAGTGCCATTTTTTCATATTGCAAAGTAGGTAACTTTTACCGTTGCAATATAGAAAAATTTACCTGCATTATGCAAAGCCACAATCCAAAAAATATAAATACCAATGAAATTCAAGTATTTAAAAATTGGCATTAGCTTTGCTTTTATTATTGTACGTATTTGTTACAGCAACTTAAAGCACCAATAAGTGCTTTTAGTCACACACAGTAAATGGCTTGCTAAGCGCTTACTGTGTGCAACAGAACTTCCTACACTCCCTGTGTACTTTATTGGTTATAGGCTAACGCTTATAACCATTTTTTTTGCTTATTATTTAACAGTAAATTTTACGTCTTGATCGCGTAATAAATAAAGCGCAAAACACGCAGCCCACATCGGCCATGCTGCAAAAAACAGTAAATTATTAAAGCCATCAATGTACTGGTTGTAAGAAGACAGCGTTGATAGTCCATGCATTATAAAAATAGCACCGTAAGTAATACGTTTTTTAAAACCGACTAAAAACGCTATCACTAGCGATAATTGCAATGTACCTAAAATATAAGCAATCGTATCGGTAGAGCCACTGATCCCATAAAAATGTTCAAAAATACGGGCGCTATGCCCCGGATTTACAAATTTATCCAGTGTCCACATTACCATCACAATAAAGACCCCTAATCGCAGCGATAAAAGCGACCATTGCAAACGAGTTTGTACATCTGTATTGATTGAATCTGTCATAAAATTTCCTTAAAAAAGATATAAATAAACTAATTGGCAAGTAAGACCGTATAATCGTTTTTTATTTTCAAATAAATTAAACTCTTTACAATAAAAGCACTATTATTTAACCGCTAAGATAAAAAAATAAAAACATTAGCAATTGATTGAAAGATATTTGTACCTGTCTTGGTCTTTTGTGTACATCAACATAAAACAATAGAGAAACACGATTTGAAATACACGTATTTAGCTTTAACCCTCGCCCCACTATTAAATGTAGCTTTAGCAGCTCAGGCTACAGAGACAAAAAGCCCAGACCCCATTGAGCGAATTGAGGTGGCAGGGCAAGCGCTTAAATATAAAAACCTCTCTATTAAAAACACCACAGTAAATGGCCCTTTTGGCGACAACCTGGCTTTACAAGACATAGCTCGCTCTGTGACCCCTATTTCTAAAGACTTAATTGAGCAATTAAATATAACAACATTGCACGATGTGCTCGCTGTAAGTCCTAATACATACGCGGCCAGTGGTTTTGGTGCACCAAGCTTACCGACTATCCGCGGCCAGTTAGGTGAGTTATTTCAAGATGGTACTCGACGTCAAGCAGGTAATAATGGTTTTGGTGTGCCGTTGTCGTTTAATGCGATAGAACAGATAGACGTAGTTAAAGGTGCACCACCTGTATTGTTTGGTTCAAGCCAACGTAACGGTGGCTTTGTAAACTTACACTCTAAAACAGCCTCAACTGATCAGCGTAAAGGCAATGTGAAAGTGTCTGCAGGAAGTTGGGATAAGTATAGCGCCCAAGTAGATTACAACGCACCGATTGTTGAGGATAAAATTGGCTTACGTGTTAGCTATGAGCATATTGATCAGGGCAGTTATTATGACTACTCAGCCACACAAAGTGATAGCTTGTTTGCGGCATTAAAAATTTTACCGGATGACAAAAGCAGTTGGGACATTAACTTTGAACTGTACCAAACAGAATTTACCGATAACGCTGGTATAAACCGCCCTACCCAAGCGCTTATCGATCATAATCTTTATATTACTGGTCAAGGGTTACAAGCGAATGGCAGCACAGTTCCTAGCGCAGGGTCTATTATATCGCCTACAGGACAAGTCAAAATAGATACCAGCCGTGTGCTTACCGACCCTGATAATCTCAATCAAGCGACCACTTATTTAGTTCATAGTATTTATAAGCGCGCACTGTCTGATGTGATGTCGATTAAAAACATTAGTTACTTTCAGCATTTGCAGCGCGAAGAAATAGCACAAAATAGTTTTGTTGAAATAATTGATGGCGCCGATACCGCACAAAACCGCACTGAACTTACGTATCAATGGAGCAATGAGCAGCAAACCTTATTCGCCGTTGATGTTCGCTACAATAAAGTATTGGGTTACAGCCAATTTACTACTGAAGCCGACACACCTATTGATTTAACCGGCCCACTTTCAAACCGCCGCATTCCATTAACTGATGCACAAAAGGCACGTTTGGTAGAGCTGCGCCCAGGTGTATATGTATCCCCTGGTGGTCAGTACGATATCAACAATGATGGCAGTGGTGATTTTAACTTATCAGACACTACAGATTCACGCTCATGGCAAACCGGCATTGCCATTCAACAAGACTCACAATGGACTGACAGCTTACGTACTAGTGCTGGTTATCGTGTTGATTATTATGATGTAGAAGCACACGACCCCATTGCGCCTCAAGGGCAAATAGCGGCTAGTGATAGCATTAACGATACACTGCAATCAGCGCAGTTGAGCGTTAATTACTCAGTAAATGACGATTTAACCACTTATGCGGCAGCAAGCTATAACGAAGCCACCTCTAACAGCATGGCTGGCGGTAATACGTTAGGTGGTGATAATACAATTAGTGCACAAAATTTTGCTACGGAAAATACTTTAGTCGAGTTAGGGGTGAAATATGCGCCAACACAAAGCGACTGGTATGCAGATGCTGCTGTATTTAGCCAACGCCGCAGCTTACGTAATCGCGATGGTAGCAATACCGGCATTCGTACAACCGGTTTCGAAAGCCAAGTATTTTATGATGCTTACCCTTACTGGGTAAGCGCAGGCTACAGTTACATTGATGCCCGTTATGACAACTCTGCGACAGGCCAAGATTCAGCGCAAATAGCCGATGCGTTTGATAATTCGCGCCCCGACATTATTGCGGGTAACAGCATAGGTGCACCAAGTTACACTGCTTTTGCGCCCTCAAACCGTCAAGTTCAAGGGATCCCAGAGCAATCATTAAGTTTAAACGCTAACTATACAATTACCTCTCAGTGGCAAGCTGGATTTTCTGCCCTGTATACTAAAAGCTACCCTTTAGATTTTTTGGCTACCGTATACATTCGCGATCAGCATACCTTAAATGTTAATACCAGCTATGCGTTTACCTCAGCGACTAAATTAAGACTCGATGTAAATAATATTACCGATCAGCAAAACTGGCGTCCTGTATTTGAAGGTGGCTATTTTGGCGCGACACTTGCGTTCCCAGAATTACCAATTAACGCTAAGCTCACACTTACCCATAACTTTTAAACCGTTTGAGAGATAACATGTTAAAAAAACTAAGTTTGTTATTACTGGCGGCGATAGGTGTCGGCTTATTCTTTTTTTATGACCTAAACCAGCTCCTTACCCTTGACGGGTTAAAAGGATCAATGGCGCAATTTGATCAGTACAAAGCTCAATCACCGTTTTTGGTGATCGGGGGGTTCTTTTTACTTTATATATTAGTGACCGCGCTTTCACTGCCTGGTGCAGCTATTTTAACGCTAGCCGCTGGTGCATTATTTGGTTTGGCTCAAGGGTTATTAGTTGCCTCGTTTGCCTCAAGCATTGGTGCTACGTTGGCATTTTTAGTGTCACGTTATTTATTGCGCGATACCATAAAAAAACGCTTTCCTGAACGTTTAGCCGCTATAGATACTGGGGTTGAAAAGGAAGGCGCATTTTACTTATTTACGCTGCGCTTAGTGCCTGTTTTTCCGTTCTTCTTAATTAATTTATTAATGGGTTTAACCGCTATTAAGTCATGGACTTTTTACTGGGTAAGCCAAATCGGGATGCTGGCGGGTACCTTTGTATTTGTGAACGCTGGTACCCAATTAGCACAAATAGATAGCTTATCGGGTATTTTATCGCTGGATTTAATTTTGTCGTTTGCGTTATTAGGGGTATTCCCGTTAATTGCAAAAAGCCTAATAAATGCAATAAAAAAGCGCCGTGTTTATAAAAACTACACTAAACCTAAAACATTCGACCGCAACATGATTGTTATTGGTGCAGGCGCAGGCGGCTTAGTCACCAGCTATATTGCTGCTGCCGTAAAAGCTAAAGTTACCTTAATTGAAGCCGGAGAAATGGGCGGCGACTGCTTAAATACTGGCTGTGTACCTAGCAAAGCCATTATTAAAAGTGCAAAAGTAGCCCAGCAAATGCGCCAAGCTGAAAAATATGGGCTACAAAACACGACACCGCAGTTTTCGTTTAAAAAAGTAATGGCACGAGTGCAGCAAGTGGTTGCCGATATTGCCCCACACGACAGTGTTGAGCGCTACACAAACTTAGGCGTAGAAGTAATAAAAGGCTACGCCAAACTTATCGACCCGTGGACGGTGGAAATTAAATTAAATGATGGCGGCACGCAAACACTCACTGCCCGTACTATTGTTATTGCCACTGGCGCACGCCCATTTGTACCGCCACTACCTGGGATTGAAGAAACCGGCTATGTAACCAGTGATACGTTATGGAGCAAATTTGCTAAGCTTGACGATGCACCTAAAAAGCTTGTAGTACTTGGCGGTGGGCCAATTGGTAGTGAATTGGCACAAAGCTTTGCGCGTTTAGGTTCAAATGTTACACAAATTGAAATGGCTAAACGCATTATGATCAAAGAAGACTTAGAGGTGTCTAAATTTGCTCACGAAGCGTTAACACAAAGCGGCGTAAACATTTTAACCTCACACCAAGCACTGCGCTGTGAAGCACGCAACGGTAAAAAATTCATTGTGGTAAAACACAACGACAATGAAATCGATATTGAATACGATGAGCTACTTTGCGCCGTAGGGCGAAGCGCACGCTTGGAAGGTTATGGCCTTGAAACGCTCGGCATAGAAACGAGCCGCACTGTAGTCACAAACGAATACCTAGAAACACTCTACCCCAATATTTTTGCCGCAGGCGATATTGTAGGTCCGTATCAGTTTACTCATGTAGCCGCTCATCAGGGCTGGTACGCTGCAGTAAATGGCTTATTTGGTCAGTTTAAAAAGTTTAAAGTAGATTACCGTGTTATTCCTTGGACCACATTTATTGACCCAGAAGTAGCACGGGTGGGCATAAATGAACAAGAAGCGATTGAAAAAGGCATAGACTATGAAATCACCCGCTTTGAATTTGAAGAGCTAGACCGCGCCATCACCGAAAGCGCTAACAATGGTTTTATTAAAGTGATCACCCCTAAAGGTAAAGACAAAATACTCGGTGTTACTGTGGTTTCTGAGCACGCTGGCGATTTAACTGCTGAATTTGTACTAGCAATGAAACACGGTTTAGGGCTTAACAAAATATTAGGCACCATTCATAGCTACCCAACATGGGCCGAAGGTAATAAATACGCAGCAGGTGAGTGGAAACGCGCTCACGCACCTGAAAAAGTACTAAACATGCTGGAAAAATACCACGCCTGGCGCAGAGGCTAATATGTTTAAAACACCTTTAAAAGCGCTATTGTTAGGTTCTGCTTTGCTTGCAACATCGTTTGCAAGCAAAGCTCAAAACATGCATGACAGCTGGAATGCATTATTAAACAATCATGTTGTAGCTATTAATCATGGCCACAGCACAGAGGTTGATTACACAGCAATAAAAGCTAAGCGCAAAGAACTTAAAACCTATTTAGATTCGTTATCGGCTGTTACGCAAAATGAGTTTGATACATGGGAAAAACCTAAGCAGCTGGCGTTTTTAATTAATGCGTATAACGCTTTTACTGTTGAGCTAATATTAACAAAATACCCAGATCTTAAATCAATTAAAGATTTAGGCAGTTTTTTTAGCTCACCGTGGAGCAAAGAGTTTATTTTTCTGCTGGGTAAAACTCGTAGCTTAGATAACATAGAGCATGACTTAATCAGAGGTAGCGGTAAGTACAACGATCCTCGTATTCATTTTGCGGTAAATTGCGCCAGCATTGGCTGCCCTGCTCTTCGAGAGGAAGCCTACACCGCAAAAAAACTAGAGGCCCAATTACACCAACAAACAGTGCGTTTTTTATCTGATACGTCACGCAATAAACTACAAGGCAACACCCTAAAGCTGTCTTCTATATTCAAGTGGTATAAAGGTGATTTTACCAAAGGGTTTGGAGGGGCTAATTCATTATCACAGTTTTTATTACTATATGTTGATGCGCTCAATTTAGGGCCTGCCCAACAACAAAAATTAACAAGCGGCGACATGAAAATAGACTTTTTAGACTATAACTGGGATTTAAATGCGCGTCGTTAAGGCCTTTACAGTGTGCTTGCAAAGGTGTTTTTTTAGTATCGCCATTTTTATGTGCCTACTCACCGCTTTTAGTGTATTTGCTAATGATGCGAGTAATACTGTTTGGCAAAAAATCCAAAACCAAGGCAAAAACCAATCGGTGTATTTTTATGCGTGGGGCGGCGATGCGCAAATAAATGCCTATATTCAGTGGGCTGCGCAGCAAGTAAAAGCTAAATATAACATTAACTTAGTACATGTAAAACTCAGTGATACCAGTGAAGCAGTAAGCCGCGTGCTTGCTGAAAAATCAGCAAATAATCATACCCAAGGCAGTGTCGATTTAATTTGGATCAATGGGGCTAACTTTGCTGCTATGAGTAAACACGGGCTTTTACTAAAAGACTGGGCTGATAAATTGCCTAATTTTATTTACACCAATCCAGAAAACAATCCCAGCGTGCTGTTTGATTTTGGTTTACCCACTCAGGGAATGGAAGCCCCCTGGGGGCAAGCCTCACTGACTTTTTATTACGATACGCTAGCAACGAGCGCTCCACCTCAAACCCTTAATGAGTTATTAAGCTGGAGTAAAGCAAACCCAGGACGATTTAGTTACCCCAAACCCCCTGACTTTTTAGGAATGAGCTTTTTAAAGTATGCATTAGTGGTATTACACCAACATAGCGATGCAATGCTACAAGCAAAATTAAATCAACCCGCTACCGATGAAAACACAGCCCAAGTGCTTGACTCTTTGTGGGCATTTTTAAATAAATTGCACCCTAATCTTTGGCGTAATGGCGAGTACTTTATGCAAAGCGGCGTACAAATGCGCCGTTTAATAGACGATACAGAGCTTAGTATTGGCTTTACGTTTTCGGCACCAGAAGTACCGGCTGCGGTAAAGCGTTATGATTTACCAAAAAGTATACGTAGCTACGCAATGCAAGATGGCAGCTTAAGTAATACTCACTTTGTCGCTATTCCTTATAATGCAAGCCATGCACAAAGTGCGCAATTAGTGGCTAACTTTTTATTAAGCCCCGCAGCGCAAGCGCATAAACAAAAACCCGCTATATGGGGTGACAAAACGGTATTAATTCAAACGAGCTTAACCGCAGAGCAGCAGGCATTATTTAAGGCCGTGAAGCCGCATCCTAGCGCACTACCTCTTAATAGTATTAAACGCACACTCAGTGAGCCACACCCAAGCTGGGTAGAGGCGATTAACACTGGCTGGGAAGCTCGTTATGGAACAAGCCAATGAGTAAAGTACTCCATACAGCTGATTTATTCTCACGCCTAGTCAAAATAACCCCTTACTGTTTGCTGGCACTGTTAACAATACCTGTATTGGGCGGCCTAATTGGAGTAATGTTGCCTGCCTTTGGCTGGGCGCCTGTCTTGAATAAAACCAACATGAGTTTGGCTGGGTTTAATGCTTTATGGGATACGCCGGGGCTTTCACAAATGATAGGCTTGAGTATACGTACCGGACTAATTAGTACATTAATAGCGTTTGCACTCATGATTATTATGCTGGCTGCATTTTTTAATAGTGTATGGCTAAAACGAATTGAACACCTATTGAGTCCCATACTGGTTATTCCCCACGCTGCAGCGGCGATTGCAGTAAGTTTTTTAATCGCACCATCGGGATTATTCACTCGCTTGTTTTCGCCTTGGTTAACGGGCTGGCAATTGGCACCTGAGGGCTCATTACCATATGATACTTTTGGCTGGAGCATTATTATTGGGCTTGTACTTAAAGAGCTGCCTTTTTTATTGCTCATTGCATTGGGTATTTTAGCGCAGCCTGAACTTGGCAAAAAGCTACGAAAGCAGCATCAAATTGCGGTTAATTTAGGTTATTACCCTATGGTGGCTTTTTTTAAGGTGGTGCTACCCAATTTATACCCACTGTTACGTTTACCCATTTTTGCAGTACTTGCTTATGCCAGTGCCAGCGTTGAAATGCCACTCATACTTGGGCCAAATACCCCCCCGACTTTAGCCGTTGCTATTATGCATTGGTTTAATGATGTTGATTTAACCCTGCGAATAAAGGCCTCGGCGGGTGCTCTGTTACAATTAGCGATCACTGTTGGGCTACTGCTAATTTGGCTATTACTTGAAAAAGTCATTGCTATAGTTTTTAGTCAGTCACTCATCAACGGCCGACGCCATTATGCTCACCAACTTGTTCGTACTTTTACTCATGTCTTTACTTGCGTAATTTTAGCCTTTATTGCAGCTGCGTTAATTGGGTTAGTACTATGGTCAGTGGCTGGTTATTGGCGTTTTCCGGATACTTTACCCTCCAGTTTGGTATTACTGCACTTTGAAAATGCTTTTACACACATACACACTCCTTTGTTTAATACTTTTGTTATTGGGCTTGTTAGCACGGGTTTCGCCACTATTTTGGTACTGTTATGCTTAGAAGCAGAACAAATAACAGCTAAACCTTTGTCGAAGTGGGCACAGATAATTATATACCTGCCATTGCTGGTGCCCAGTATTGCTTTTTTATTTGGTATTGTGTGGCTACAGCAATTGCTAAATAGTCAGCATGCTTTTTTTAATGTGATATTTGTACATTTGCTGTTTGTTTTACCCTATGTTTTTTTATCTATTGCGGATAGTTACAGGCGTTTAGACCCAAGATTTGCGCGTGTTGCTGCAAGCCTAGGTGCCAGCCCATGGAAGGTGTTTTTCCAGGTTAAATTGCCACAGTTATTTGCGCCTATATTAATTGCAATGGCGCTGGGGCTAGCAATAAGCTTTGGCCAGTACTTATCAACCCTGTTAGCCGGTGGTGGCCGAATAGCCACCATAACCACCGAAGCCGTAACGCTGGCAAATGGTGCGAGTAGGCGCACCAGTGCTGTGTATGCAATACTACAAATGGGCTTACCCCTACTCGGCTTTATACTAGCGTGGGGATTACCTCGGTATGTTTTTAATAACAAGCAGCTATAATTTCAATATACTAAAGGGCGTTTAATGCAGCCATCATTACAAATTAAAAATTGTCAGCTTTATCGTCAAAACGAATTATTACTGAGTTTAAATGAACAGGTAAAAGGTGGTGAAATTCTTACCATTATGGGGCCATCAGGGAGCGGTAAATCTAGCTTATTAAATTGGCTTACTGGCACATTACCTACGGGTCTTAATGCGACTGGCGAGGTGTGGCTAAATGATACTAATATTAGTTGCTTGCCCAGCCATTTACGCCATGTTGCTGTGCTATACCAAGACCCATTACTATTTTCGCATTTATCGGTTGGCGGTAATATTAGCTTTGCCATGCCAAAAATGGATAAAACACAACGCCAGCAGCAAATAGATCAAGCACTTACACACATAGGGCTAAAAGGTATGGCCAAACGCCATCCAGATACCCTCTCAGGTGGACAGCAAGCCCGTGTTGCTTTATTACGGTTATTGCTGAGTAAACCCAAAGCGATTTTACTCGATGAACCCTTTAGTAAGCTTGATCAGCAATTACGTATTGAAACCCGTCAGCTGGTGTTTTCACAAATTAGGGAATATCAGTTACCCGCCATTATGGTCACCCATGATGAAAGTGACGCAATAGCCACAAATGGCAAAATCATCAATCTAAACGTACAAAGTGATATGAATGTTAGATAAATTTATTACCCCACTTATAAAACCGGTGCTTACTCCGTGCGTAAAACAGCTGCACAAAAAAGGAGTGAGTGCCGATCAATTAACCTTAATAGGTTTTTTAATTGGTTTGCTAGCCGTTCCACTGATTATTTTTGAATATTGGTACGGCGCATTAATCGTAATTTGTATTAATCGCATTTTTGATGGTCTTGATGGCGCACTCGCGCGTTACGCTCAGAGCAGTTCAAGCGCAGGGGGATATTTAGACATTACCCTCGACTTTTTGTTTTATGCGCTTATTCCTTTTGCGTTTATTTTAAGTAGCCCTGAGCAAAATGCATTGGCGGGGTCATTATTACTTGTGACTTTTATAGGCACAGGGTCGAGTTTTTTAGCGTTTGCGATTGCCGCCGAAAAATTTAAACTCGATAAACCGCAATTTAAATACAAAAGTTTTTACTACTTAAATGGCCTAACTGAAGGCACTGAAACCATTGCCTTGTTTATTGCCTTTTGTATTTGGCCGCAGTATTTTTCAATTCTTGCTGTTTTATTTGCCATTGCCTGCGCGATAACTATTTTTACTCGTATATATGGAGGTTACTACACCTTAAAACAGCAAGAAACCGCATTCCACGAGGTAAACCATGAGTCATGAAATGTATTGGCGACTCGGCTTTTTTTTCAGCGTACTGGCAATAATGATGCTGCTTGAATGGCGAAAACCTGCACGCCAATCAATAATTAAAAATAGGTCACGTTGGTTGGCTAATTTTGGATTAACCCTTACCTCTACCCTGCTCTCACGCCTAACCGTACCGGTTGGATTAACCGCAGTTGCTATTTATTACCAGCAGCATGGAGTTGGGCTATTTAATCAACTTAACGTTTCATCACTCATCGCAGTGATACTCAGCTTACTTTTGCTTGATTTAATTATTTACTGGCAGCATCGGCTGTTTCATACCACTGCGTTATTGTGGCGACTACATCGTGTGCATCATGCTGATGCGCATATTGATACCAGTACGGGTCTGCGATTTCACCCTATTGAAATTGTACTCAGCATACTTATAAAATTGATTGCCGTTACTGCTTTGGGTGTACCTGCTATTGCAGTACTCATATTTGAAATTGCACTCAATGGGTTAGCATTATTTAACCACGCAAATATTCGCTTGCCAAACGCAATAGAAAAACCACTGCGCCTAATCCTCATCACCCAAGTGCTGCACCGCATACATCACAGCCAAAACCCCGAAGAAACAAACAGTAACTTTGGCTTTAGTGTAACCTGGTGGGATAGACTTTTTGGCAGCTATAAATCACAGGCAAGTCAACCTGATAAAAATATTGCACTTGGTTTGAGCCAATATCCAAACCCAAAACAAAATTCATCCTTGTGGCAATTGTTAATAATGCCATTTAAAAAATAGCAATACGGCTGAGTAAAAACGCCCATGCATACCTTTTAACCCTTTATTTATAACATTACTTAGGCGTTTAACCGTTCCTGTTAACAAAAAAAAACCGTTAAAAGTAAACCAATTGTAAATTATTTAAACAAATTCTTGACCCAGTTGAGAATCCCCCATATTATTTGTAAGCGCTTACATTTATCACACATGAAAATGTAAGCGCTTACAAAATGTAAAAATCAACAAATACACTATATTCTGACAATAATCAGTTGAACGGGGTTCAGTTATGAACATTGAAACAACACGCATTACTCGTCTTTTGGCTGCTATTTCATTAGCATCTTTGGCGGGCTGTGGCGGCGATGCTGCAACAACATCCAATTTTGAAAAAGTAGATCCTGCCCAGCCAGTTTCAGATTGGCAAATGGTTTGGAGTGATGAATTTGATGGCACAAGCATTGATGCTAACAAGTGGAACTTTGAATTAAACTGCGCTGGCGGTGGCAACAACGAAAAACAATGTTACACCGACAGCGAAGAAAATGCCTTCATTAAAGACGGTGTACTAAATATAGTCGCCTTACCTGCAGAAGAAGGTGCAGAAAAACCATACACGTCAGCCCGTTTAAACACCCGTTACAACGCCGACTTTACTTATGGCCGTTTTGAAATGCGTGCAAAGTTGCCTTCTGGTCAAGGTAGCTGGCCCGCATTTTGGATGATGCCAACCGATGAAGTATATGGCACTTGGCCGCGCTCTGGCGAAATTGATATTTTAGAAGCTGTTAATTTAAAAACAGTTGCTGAAGATGGCACCGTTGAAGCAAATATTCATGGCACACTTCACTATGGTCGTGAGTGGCCAAATAACTCAAGTTCAGGTAAAGCTTATGCCTTACCTGAAGGTATGAACCCCGCAGATGACTTTCATACTTATGCAATCGAATGGCAAGAAGGCGAAATTCGCTGGTACGTAGACGGCTATTTATACGCTACACAGCGTCGCTCTGAAGTTCGTTACAACTCTAAAGACGAGCCTGTTGGCCTTAAACATAAAGGCTGGTTTGCTGAATACTTTGAACAAGGTAACGGCGAACTTACTACTCACTGGGATAATGCCCCATTTGATAAAGATTTTTATCTTATTTTAAACCATGCTGTTGGTGGCGATTGGCCTGAGAACGTAAATAATTTAGGTATTGATGCTGCTGCATTTGCACAAGGTCAAAGCTTTGAGATTGATTATGTTCGCGTGTACGAATGTGCCTCAGATCCGGCCACAGGTAAAGGTTGTGAAACAGTTCGTCCTGGTTACGATAGCCTAGACGATGCACTTGTAGAAGGTAAAGCCCCTGTACCTACTCCACCAAGTGATGGCGTTGCAAGAAACCTTGATATATTCAATGGCACATTAAACGCCAACTGGATCGCATGGGATTGTTGTGGTGGAACCACACCAGAAACTATAACCGATGCTGATAAAGGCAACGCTATTAAGTTTAACATTAACGATAATAACGGTACTGTTTTAGGTTTTTCAACTCGTGGTGGTCACTTCCCAGGTGATTTTACAGGCACCTCATCTCCATTTGACGCTTCACTCCTTCTTGATTTAAATGGCCGTGTATCATTTGATATGAAAGTGGTAACCCCGCCAACATCTTCGACAACCTGGCTATTAAAAGCTGAAGCGGGTGATGGTGGCCCTAATACAGGCGACGTAGCCCTTAGCGATAGTGTTGAAGGCGTAACACCGGTTACAGGCCAATGGCAAACCTATACATTCCCGCTTTCTCTACTACAAGAAAGAGGCTTAGATTTAAGTGCTATTGATGTATTAATGGTGTTCCCGGCATGGCAAACAGGTGAAGGCGCAGAATACTTAATTACCAATGTGGTTATTGAAGGCGACTTACCAAAAGTTGATCTTTTCAGTGATGAACAAAACTTAAATTGGCCAATGTGGGATTGCTGTGGTGGTTCAACGCCGGTTGAAGTAGTAGATGATGAAGAGCACGGTTTAACGGCTGAATTTTCTATTGGTGCAACAGCAACAGTAATGGGCTTTAATAATAGGACATCTGCAGGCGGAAGCGGTGAAGCATTCGATGCCACCTCTATATTAGAAAACGGTGTAATAGCGTTTGAGTTAAAGGTGATTTCAAAACCAAATAATCTTGATTCAGTTTGGACTTTCAAAGTGGAGTCTGATAACGGCAGCTCAGCTGTCGAAATTCCATTAACTAACAGCAACGAAGGTATAGAACCTACGGTTGGTGAATGGCAAACATATACCTTTAACCTAGCTGATTTAGCAGGTGCTGGTTTAGATGTTAGTGCGTTAGATGTAGTGATGATTTTCCCAGCTTGGGACACAGGTGAAGGCGCTGTTTATCGTGTAGATAACGCTTTCATTGGCGTTCCATAATTAAAAGTCACTTAATTGTAGGTGTATATGTGCACCTACTTACCGTAAAATTTAGTTAAAAAGCAGAGCAATTATGAACACATTTAATTTTAAAAAAAGCCAATTAGCGGCTTCTGTGTCACTTATCATCACTGCAAGTACGCTTAATATCGCTCATGCAGCAGAACAGAATACTGTTGAACCTGAAATCGAAGTAATACAAGTTAAAGGTATTCGAGGTTCACTTATCCGCTCTATGGATATGAAACGCGATGCATCAGGGGTAGTCGATGCTATTTCTGCTGAAGAAATGGGGAAATTTCCTGATACTAACTTAGCAGAGTCACTGCAACGTATTACGGGTGTGTCGGTGAGTCGTGCAAACGGCGAAGGTAGCCAAATTACCGTACGTGGTTTTGGCCCCTCATTTAATTTGGTAACACTTAATGGTCGCCAAATGCCTGGAACGGGTAACTCACGTTCGTATAATCTGGAAAACATTGCCTCAGAAGGTGTTAGTGCCTTAGAAGTATTTAAAACAGCCCGTGCTGATGTGCCCAGTGGTGGCTTAGGTGCGACGGTTAACATTTCAACAACTCGACCTTTGCAAAGACCTGGACAGCACTTTTCGGCAACAGCTAAAGCTATTCATGATTCATCAAATGAAGCGGGTAGCGATGTAACACCAGAAGTATCGGCTATTTATAGCAATACCTTTAGCGATGAAATGTTTGGGATTGGTTTTTCTTTTTCGCATCAAGAACGTGACTTTCAGAAGCAAAGCGCCAATATTCAAGGTTGGCAAGCTAATGTAGACCTACCAACTCTTGCTGAAGGTGATTTTATTGATCCACGCGCAGTAGATGCGCAAGGAAATCGTGTAGGTAATCACTTTTTTGCAAAAGACATGAACTACTCAATTGAAGATTTACAACGCGAGCGCACTAATGGGCAAGTCACACTGCAATTTGCACCCACAGATAATTTTGTAGCAACCCTTGATTATACAGCAAGTGAGGCTACAACAGGCTCAGAAACACTCGGCTGGGGTATTTGGAACGACTTTGGTAGTAACATCAACGGCTACGAGTTAGATGAAAATGGCACAGCTATTTATGCAGATATAAGTGGTAACGATGCATCATTTACCTCGAGTAAAAACACCACAGAAGTTAAAGCTCGTTCTATTGGCTTAAATTTAGATTGGCAAATTAATGAAACATGGCAAGTTGAGCTTGACTACCACGACTCTAAAAACGAAACAGATAACGGCGCAGACAAAGGCCTGGGTAGTGATGGCCAAGTTATTTTAGGCTCTGATCAACTTGTAAATAAAATTTATGATTACCGCACTGGCGAAATTCCACATGCGCAAGTTAACTGGAAAAACGGTACTAGCGTATTAAGTCCTGGTGAAATTGATTCAAACTTTAGCCAGTTTATTCATTCACCTGGTGAATCGAGTATTGAGCAGCTGCAATTACATACAACATGGATAAACGATAGCTTTGACATTGGTTTAATTGAAGTGAAGTTTGGTGGTTCGCGTACAGAGCAAAATACTGGTGGTTATGAAGCATGGAGTGGCTTAGTTGGCGGCCCGGGTTTTAACCCTTCTTACACCGAGATATTCCCTGATGGTATGTTTACCCTTAACAACACTTCTGGACTATTAGACCAATTTGCCGGTGGTGGTAGCGATTTACAACCTAACTATTATTACAGCTTTGATTTTGATGAAGCTGTAGCAAGACAAATGGCATACCTTACCGCTGATGTAACCGGTGGCGATGCCTATGCGCCTAATGCCTATCTTGATGGTATTGACAGTCAAAGCGCTGTTGAAGAAATTACCAACAGTATTTATGTTCAATCACGTTGGGAATTTGAAGTTAGCAATTACTACATAAAAGTAAATGCTGGTCTTCGTTATGAAGAAACCGATGTAACTAGCTCTGTTCGTCAACGCGTTGAGCAACAAGTAAATTGGATCAGTGCTTCAGAGTGGATCACTCAATATGAAGCTGGCGGCGATGACAACTTCTTAGCTCAAGAAGGAAGTTACGATATTTTACTACCATCAATCGACCTAAGTGTTGACGTAACCGATGACTTAGTTGCTCGCGTATCATGGGGTAAAACTATGTCGCGCGCGCCACTGGGTGATTTAGCCGGTGGTCGTAACCTAACAGGCAGCCCAAAACCAGGGTCACGAGTAGGTAGCCAAGGTAATACAGGATTATTGCCATTTGAATCAACAAACCTTGACCTATCATTAGAGTATTACTATTCAGAAGGCAGCTATGCATCAGTAGGTTACTTTAAAAAGGACGTTGATAACTTTATTCAAACCACCATTACTCCAACCACCATTGAAGGCTTACATGATATTTTAAATGGCCCACGCTATTTACAAGCGGTTAGTGATATTGAAGCTCGTGGTGATCAAGCAACAAGCGATGCTATCTTTGCACAAATGCTTGCTAATGGTGATGGCAATGCAAACGGCCAAATTGAACCAAATAGTAATGATCCACTTATTACTTGGAATATTAGCCAACCACAAAATACCGATAGTAAATCAGTCGATGGTTTTGAAGTAGCAGTACAACACTTAATTGGTGAGACAGGCTTTGGGGTCGGTGTAAATGCAACGTTTGTTGACGGCGATGTTGAATTTGATACAGACAGCCTAGACCAACAAGCTCCATTAACAGGATTAAGTGATTCAGCTAACTTCCAAGCGTTTTACGAAAAAGAAGGTTTATCTGTAAAAGTAACTTACGCTTGGCGTGATGCATATTTAATTGGTGTAGGCCAAGCGCAAGGCTCTGCTGATGCACCACCACAATACGCCAAATCATATGGTCAATGGGATATGAGCGTAAATTATGACGTTAATGAAAATGTGACGGTATTCTTTGAAGGTATTAACCTTAATAATGAAACCGAGCAAGGGTATGGCCGTTACGAAGAGCAGTTCTTATTTGCTCGCCAGTATGGTCCACGCTACGCAATTGGCGCCCGTTATACGTTTTAAACTAACCCCTAGTTAGAAAGTTAAGCCGCCTGTTACAACAAGCGGCTTTTTTTATAACAGTTTAATTTTTTCTAATAGCTTATCGGTTGTCCAATCAATATCGTTATAGGCAATATCAGGTTTGTAGTAATCGCCCTTTCCTCTTGCTCTATTAACATACACTTTATTAGGAACTATCACTTTACCTAACCCTGAGGGTAAATCGGCTAATCGAACATCCATATACAGTGAATCAGCACTACTTGGCGCGCCAAATAACTGAGTGTTTGAAAACTGCTTAAATACATCAATGGCGTCAAGACAGGCACTTGCACACTGTGGCGTTACAATAACATAAACCTGTGTTTTAAAGTCACTCACTGGTAGCGTACTTTCGCTTAGGTTTGATTTATTTTGCAGCTCTTCAATGTAAAATGGCTTATTATTTTCAAGTGACTGCCCCATACCTGCTGCTATTTCTTTAATCAGTTCATGGACTTCAGGTTGATCTTTTATCACGTCAATTAACGATTTAACATAGTTGGTATTGTCTTTTGACGCTCTCCACCACACCCGGCTATTTTGTGAGTAGCTTAGGGTTTTAAAAAACAAAGCGCTGCAATAACGCAGCGCTTTCATTACTTATAGGTTGTTTGTTTAAACTAAAACGCGTTATTAAAAGAAGCCAAGCGGATCTTCACTGTAACTTACTAATAAGTTTTTAGTTTGTTGGTAATGATCGAGCGCGAGTTTGTGCGTTTCGCGACCTATACCAGACTTTTTATAACCGCCAAACGCAGCGTGTGCTGGGTACATATGGTAACAGTTGGTCCATACACGGCCGGCTTCTATTTTGCGACCAAAGTGATAAGCGCGGTTCATATTACGGCTCCATACCCCTGCGCCTAAACCAAATTCAGAGCTGTTAGCCAATTCGAGTGCTTCGGCTTCATCTTTAAAGGTCGACATTGAAATAACGGGGCCAAAAATTTCTTCTTGGAACACGCGCATATCGTTAGTGCCTTTTAATAAAGTAGGTTGAATGTAATAGCCACCATTTAGCTCATCGCTAAGTTGCTCAACATGGCCACCACTAAGTACTTCAGCCCCCTCTTGTTTGCCAATATCAATGTAACTTAAAATCTTATCAAACTGTGCTTTAGAGGCTTGCGCGCCTACCATAGTTTCGCTGTCTAGCGGGTTACCGCGTTTAATTTGCTTAGTACGTTGTAAAATACGTTCTATAAATTGCTCATAAATGTCTTCTTGAATGAACAAGCGTGATGGACAAGTACATACTTCACCTTGGTTAAAGTAGGCAAGAATAGCGCCCTCAATTGCTTTATCTAGGTACGAGTCGTCTTTTTCCATAACATCGCTAAAGAAGATATTAGGTGATTTCCCCCCAAGCTCTACCGTTGAAGGAATAATGTTATCGGCTGCACATTTTAAAATATGTGAGCCCACAGGGGTTGAGCCTGTAAAGGCAATTTTAGCTATACGCGTATTGGTTGCCAGTGCTTCACCAGCTTCTTTACCAAAGCCATTTACTACGTTTAGCACGCCGCCGGGCAGTAAATCACCAATAATTTCCATTAACACTAATATTGATGCGGGAGTTTGCTCAGCAGGTTTAAGTACCACACAGTTACCTGCTGCAAGTGCAGGCGCTAGTTTCCATGCAGCCATTAAAATTGGAAAGTTCCACGGAATGATTTGCCCTACAACCCCTAATGGCTCATGAAAATGATACGCCACCGTGGTTTCGTCTATCTCACCAATGCTGCCCTCTTGAGCACGCAAGCAACCGGCAAAGTAACGAAAGTGATCCGCAGCAAGTGGAATATCCGCCGCGAGGGTTTCGCGAATTGCTTTACCGTTATCCCATGTTTCGGCCACTGCGAGTAGCTCTAGGTTTTGTTCAATGCGATCGGCAATTTTTAATAAAATATTGCTGCGCTCGGTAACTGAGGTGGTGCCCCACTGCGTTTTTACGGCATGCGCTTTATCAAGTGCTAAATTAATATCGTCTTTATCAGAGCGAGGAATTTTACAAAACACTTTGCCATTTACAGGGCTAATATTCTCAAAGTATTGGCCATTAACGGGTTCAACCCATTCGCCGCCAATATAGTTACCATACTGCTGTTTAAATGTGATGAGTGCATCTGCTGAGCCTGGATTTGCGTAAATCATATGTGTGTTCTCTTGTTGTTGTTAGCTAAAAGTCTAAGCCGAAATATCAGCAACTTGTTAGAGTAATGTAGCAAGTTGCTTTATATTTAATCGGTATTGATTGACATTAGACTATTAAGCGCTTAAAAACTTGATTAGCAGTCCAAAAAAATTGCCTGTGAGTCCAAACGATTTAATCATTAAAAAGGCTGATTATGTATTCGTCGCAGTTAAATAAAAAACGCCAACAACTTGATGTGCTTATTGAAAACAAAGTGAGCTTTGCTGCCGATAACAGCGAACTGAGTATTTACGATACTTATAAAAGTGCGCAAAAAGTGGCGCTGCATTCAAACGAATTACTGTTTTGTGCCATGCTAAGTGGCAAGAAAATTATGCATGTTGAGAGTAGTCAGTATCATAAAGCGTTTTTGCCCCACGAATCGTTTGTGTTAGCGCCTGAGCAAGGGGTGCTGATTGATTTTCCACAGGCAACTATCAACTCACCTACCACCTGTTTAGCGATTGAAATTAGCACCGATAAAATAAGTAATGTGGCTAGTGCGCTTAATATGCAGCAAAGCTTTGCTAGTGATACCTTGTTTGAATACAGCCCTAATTTAGTGCACACCCAACATAATACGCAAACACAGCAGTTATTAGAGCGCATGGTGCATTTATTTAGTGAGCAAGGCGCTGAGCGGCACTACTTAATTGATTTATCGTTAAACGAGTTGGTCACCCGTTTACTGCAACAACAAAGCCGTGATTTATTACTGGCAAACTGCAATAAACTGCGCCTAAAAAGTAACGTGAGTGATGCACTGCATTATATCGAAGAGCATTTAAATGACTCACTCGACATAGACACCTTGTGCAAAATAACCTGTATGAGCCGTAGTAAGTTTTACCAGCAATTTAAACTTGCTTTTGGTACAAGCCCTGCGCTTTGGCAGCAACAACTTAGGCTTAAAAAAGCCCGTACGCTTTTATTAGAAGGCCAAGCTATAAGTAAAGTGTGCTATGACCTTGGTTTTAATAGCGCCAGCCATTTTAGCCGCTTGTTTAAGCAAACCTTTGGTATTGCCCCTAAAGCGTGTCGACATTAACGCAACACAACAGTTTTTGTTATATTAAACAGCCTAATATGTTAATTTACTAATTCCCTGCTAAGTAGTTAAGAGTCGCCGATGAGTAAACCCACCCGCTGGACATTAAAAAGTATCGCCAAAGAGTTAGGTGTGTCTAATGCTACGGTATCAAATGCGTTTAATCGCCCAGATCAACTCTCGGCTAAACGACGCGAAGCCATACTTAAAGCTTGCAAAGAGCTCGGTTATTATGGCCCTAACAAAGCGGCGCAATCTCTGCGAAGTGGCACGTTTAATATTGTTGCTTTAGTGCTGCCAGATAGCGTGGAATATATGGTGTCAGACCCTGTCGCCAGTAGCTTTATGCGTGGTGTAACCTCAGTGCTTGAAAAAAACGGCATTAATGTTTTATTGTTTTCAGGCAATAGCGACAATCTCAATAACGTTGTTGATTTTGTTGATGGCTTTATTTGTTATGGTCGCCCGCGAAATAAAGCACTGGTAGAGCAACTAAAAACAGTACAAAAACATGTGGTTACTGTGGATTTTGATATTGCCCGCAACGCATCAATTAACATAAACAACGAACAAGCCAGTTACGAAATAGCCAAACATGTTTTGCACAGGGCAACTGATAACGTGGCAATATTGGGCTTGAGATTACTCGATGAAAATGTATTGTGCCGAGTTTACGAACATCATGAGTTTGAAACGGGTCAATCTATTTCTCACCAACGCTTACGAGGTTATCAGCGTGCGTTAAATGAAGCGAATGTAACGGTAGCCGACGACCGCATTTGGAATATTCCTGAAAGTAGCGAGCGTTTTGCCAGCATAGCTGCAAAAGAAGTATTAAACGCCTCACCACGCCCTGATGTGATTATATGTATGAGTGATTTAATCGCCCTCGCCACCATGCGAGAAGCAATAAAACAAGGGATAAAAATAGGGAATGAGCTACGTATTGTTGGATTTGATGGCATAGAAGAAGCAGCCCGTTTTGTGCCTCGCCTTACGACTATTCATCAAAATAGCCAAGAAAAAGGTGTAATAGCTGCTAACTTATTTATTTCTAAAGAAGAAAAACAACACGAAGTAGGTTACGCACTCGATATTGGTGCAAGTAGCTGAGCGCTGTTAGTAGCTCAGATAAAAAAGCCAAGCTTAAGTTGCTTGGCTTTTTGGTTTTCAACAAATAAAGCTATTTAAACTAATAAACTTTGTAAGTTTAAAGTGTTTTCTTGAGCACCATTAACCTGCGTAATAAGTGCGGTACGACTTGTAAAATCAATACTCAAAGAAATTGACTGTTGTTCAAGCTTCCACATTAAACAACATACACTTGCGCCACCTTGAGCAGTAAATTCACCAGCAAATGCAGGGTGTTCATTACGTATTTTAATTAACGCTATTAATCCTTTTACTACCGGCTTATTTAGCGCTTCATCTATTTTAGCGGCATCTAAATAAGGGCGATTAATATCACGACCAACGTTCGTGCTCGCCAGAAGCTCCATATCATTTTTGCAAGCAAATAAACCACCGTAATATACTTGTGGTACACCCGGTGCAAAAAATTGAATGGCGCGAGATAATAAGTAATCAAAATCATTTGCGCCCAATGCATCGTAATACGTACAGTTAACTTGATATAGGTCGACGTTACTTGCAGCTGCACCTGTTGCTTTACGGCTCTGGTTATTGCTGTTGGCATGCATGGTTTCTACTAGATTATCTATTTGAGATGCGTTCAACAGCCCAGGTTTATCGCCCATTGGACCCGCGTCAATAATGCCAATGCCATCATGGGTGTCTAGTACAGTTAAACAGTTACGCGGTGAAATTTGTAACCACTTAAGCAGTGCGTCTACGTCATTATTAAATAAGCTATGTAAAATAAGCGGTGGTAGGGCAAAGTCGTACACCATGTTTACGCGCTTAGCCACGTCAACTTGAGTTTGATAATGGCTATGAATTTCAGCAATGGTTTCCATGCCTAAATCATTTGCCTGCTTTGAGAGTTTATCTAAATAGGCAAATGTTTCATCCAGCATAAAACAGTTAGTACCTGCTTGCTTAATGGCATAACCCGCTGCATCTAAACGAATAATGTTTACGTTGTTAGCAGAAAATTTAGTAAGTACGTTATTTAAATAGGCAATGCCTGCTTCTACTTTTACATTTATATCAATTTGGTTGTCAGTAAAGGTGGTCCAAAAATCATACGTTTGACCATCACCGCATTTCATTGGTGTAAAACAGCTTCCAGGCCGTGGACGGTAAATGGCTTGTTGTTCTTGGTTGCTCATGCCATTAGGGAATACGTCTTCTTTAGTTAAAAATAAATCCCAAAATTCAGAGGCTTTGCCTTTGGCCAGCACATCCTGAAATTGAAACGATTGCGCCGATACATGGTTCACTATTAAGTCGGCCATTAAATCATGGTCTTTTCCAAGTACTTGAATATCTGACCAAGTTCCTATTCGGGCATCAACTTCACTGTGATCAATTGGGTCAAAACCTGCATCGCTACCATCTATTGGGTTATAAAATGGTAATAAGTGTACCCCTGCAAAAACGTCTTTAAGTGGACCCTTTAGAAGTGCTGTTAATGCGTTTATATCTTTACCGGTGATTCGATCAGCATATGTGATCAATTGAACTTTATTCTTCATCATGTGTGATTACCAAGTTGAAACTTAATCGATTAAGATATATCTTTAACTAGCAAGTGAGAATTTACAAGTAATTTTTAAATATTTTACATACAAATATCGTGGCTCGATTAATACTACAATAAGTTACTGACAACTTAATGTGTGTTACCAAGCATTTAACGAGGAAAAGCAAATGACAAAATCACACACACACGTAAGCAGCGATCCGTTGCAACAAATTCGTTGGCTCACATACATGATGTTTTTTATGTTTGCCATGACCTCTGACGCCGTTGGCATGATCATTCCCGAACTCATAAGTGATTTTGGATTAAGTATGACCCAAGCCAGTGCGTTTCATTATGCGCCTATGGCCATGATTGCAATAAGTGGATTATTTCTAGGCTTTTTAGCCGATAGCCTTGGCCGTAAAAAAACGATTATGCTTGGATTATTAATATTCTCTGCAAGTTGTTTTTTGTTTGCAATTAGTAGCAGCTTTATATTTTTTGTTTTTTTACTGTGCTGTATTGGCCTCGCCATTGGTTTATTTAAAACCGGTGCATTGGCGCTTTTAGGTGATATTTCTAATAGCAACGAAGAGCACACCAAAACCATGAATAAAGTAGAAGGTTTTTTTGGCATTGGTGCCATTGTTGGCCCTGCTTTAGTTGGCGTGCTGCTGGTTCAAAATGTAAGTTGGACTTACCTTTACATTATTGCTGGCATTATGTGTTTGATTTTGGCATTGCTTGCTTGGCGTGCCGATTACCCTGCGGTGGTAAAAAGTACAGATAAGCCAGCCTCACTAAAAACGACTATGAAAATGGTTAAAAATCCTTATGCACTGGGTTTTTCACTTGCAATTGCTTTATATGTTGCCACCGAAGTCGCCATATACGTGTGGATGCCTACTCTACTAAAAGATTACACTGGCTCATGGCCGCTGCTGGCCACTTACGCACTTACAATCTTTTTTGTGTTACGTGCTGCAGGGCGTTTTATTGCGGTATGGTTACTGAATAGGTTTAGTTGGCAAGGAGTTATGGCTTACTTAAGCTTTGGCATTGCGTTGTGTTACGTTGGCACTCTTTATGGCGGCGTTGATTGGGCTGTGGCTTTATTACCTCTCTCAGGTTTATTTATGTCGATGGTCTACCCTACTTTAAATTCTAAGGGAATATCGTGTTTTCCTGTGCATCAACACGGCGCAGTAGCCGGCGTTATATTATTTTTTACCGCACTGTCAGCCGCCTTGGCACCTTTATTTATGGGTATGATCAGCGATTACTTTGGACACGTGCGCTACGGTTTTTATTTAGCTACGGGTTTTGCAGTCATATTATTTTTAGCTATGCTATTTAATTATATTCGTGACCCATCAGCAACAGCATTAGAGCAAAGTAACTTAGTCGCTGAGTAAACAAACAACTTTTAATGCTATAAAAACATTATAAAAAATCAATGTTTGAGTAAAAAAACAGCAAATAATTAACAAAATAATTTGCTTATTGTAAAAACTTTGTTATTTTTACTTAATCGATTAAGTAAAAATAACAACTTCCCTTTGGGTTTAAAACGAGGCGTTCACATGACAACACACAACACACCTTTATATCTGATCAGTGCTTTAGCGCTCGCCGTTAGCCAAGGCGTTAATGCACAACAACAAGAGCAAAATACACAAGCGCAAGCTAACAAAGGGCTAGAAACAATTGTTGTTACCGGTGTTCCCCGCCGTACAACGATAATGGCGTCAAGTTCTTCTGTAAGCAGTGTGTCGCTTGAGCAAGTTGAGGTGTCTACGCCTCGCTCTACTGCTGAGGCATTTAGAATTATTCCTGGGGTTCGCTCAGAATCAACCGGCGGTGAAGGTAACGCCAACATTGCAGTACGTGGTTTACCGGTTGCCTCTGGTGGTGCTAAATTTTTACAGCTTCAAGAAGATGGCTTACCTGTTTTACAATATGGCGATATTGCATTTGGTAACGCTGACATTTTTATGCGCTTAGATAACACAGTGCAAACTATTGAATCTATTCGCGGTGGTTCCGCCTCTACCGCAGCAAGTAATGCACCGGGTGGCATAATTAATTTCATTTCTAAAAATGGCGAAAACGAATCGGGCAGCGTATCAACTACACTTGGCCTAGATTACGATACTATTCGAACTGACTTTGAATATGGCACCTATTTAAATGACACTGTACGCTTTCATGTTGGTGGTTTTGTACGTCAAGGTGAAGGCCCACGTGAAACAGGTTACACATCAAATAAAGGTGGGCAAATTAAAGCCAACCTGACCAAAGATTTTGAAAATGGATACGTGCGTCTTTATTACAAACATTTAGATGATAAAAGTGTTGGCTACTTACCTATGCCAATGTATGCAAATGGTGACTCAATTCCTGGGTTTGACGCACAATCAGATACCCCGCATTCGGCATTATTTACTAAAACAGTGCGCTTAAACGGCGAAAATCAAATAAGCAACGGCGATATTCGCGATGGTATGAATCCGCAAGTTGACTCAATTGGTTTTGAGGCTGTATTTGATTTAGACAACGATTGGCGTATTGAAAATCGTTTTCGTAAATCATCTGTAAGCGGTAATTTTAATTCATTGATCCCAGCTGAAGTTGGTGATGCATCAGCTATAGCGCAAAGTATTGGTGGTGTGGGTGCAACGCTTCGTAATGCGACCACAGGTGCTGCATTTAACGATGATTTAGCCATGCGTATTCATACGTTTGACGTAACCATGAACGACTTTGACTCAATTGTTAACGACTTCAAACTGACTAAATCGCTAAGCGATGATACTAGCGTTACTTTTGGCTATTATGCGTCAACCCAAAATATTGCCATGTCGTGGTTATGGAATTCCTACCTAATGGAGCTCAAAGGTGATAACGCTGCGCTGTTAAATGTAACAGCCGCCGATGGGACTGAATTCTCTGAAAATGGCTTATACGCTTATGGCACGCCTTTTTGGGGTAACTGTTGCCAACGTGATTACGACACAGAATACGACACTCGTGCACCCTATGTTGCATTTTCAACTAAGGTGGGTGACGTAAGTATTGATGCTAGTGCCCGTTATGACAGCGGTGAAGCACGTGGTAACTATGCAGGCGCGGTTACCTCAACCGTTGATATGAATCGCGACGGTGTGATTTCTGTTCCTGAACAAAATGTTGCAGGTATTGACCTTGCAAATGCCAGCCCTGTTAATTACGACTGGGATTACGCATCATATTCAATTGGTGCCAATTACCAAATTGACTCAAGCCTTGCAACGTTTGCACGATTGAGTAAAGGCGGTCGCGCCAATGCTGACCGACTTTTATTTGGTAAAGTTCGCGCCGATGGCTCAGTAGCCGATGAAGATGCCGTTGATGAAGTAAACCAGTATGAGTTTGGTATTAAAAAGCGCTTTGATTCACTGTCAGTTTTTGCCACGGCATTTTATGCACAAACTGAAGAGCAAAACTTTGAAGCGACATCACAAACCTTTTTCGACCGCGAATATGAAGCAAAAGGGATTGAGGTTGAATCAACCTACTTTATTGATGCATGGGATTTTCGTGGTAATTTAACGTGGACAGACGCTGAAATTTCAAAAGATGCACTTACCCCTGAAGTGGTTGGTAATACGCCTCGTCGCCAAGCTGATTTAATTTACTCATTAATGGCACGTTACACTTATGAAAAAGGCTCTGCAGGCCTAAGCTTTATTGGTACTACCGATGCCTATGCTCAAGATAATAACGATCTTAAGTTTGATGGTTACACTCAAGTAAATGGCTTTGTAAGCTACGATTTATCAGAAAACCTTAATATTGCGTTAAACGTAAATAACCTATTCGATACGGTAGGTATTACTGAAGCAGAAGAAGGCTCAATACCTGATAACAACATTATACGCGCACGTGCTATTAATGGCCGTACAACGTCATTGACGTTTAAATACGCGTTTAACTAACCAATTTTAGTGTAACAATCGCTGAAGCTATGTTTGTTCAGCGATTGTTACACTAGTTTTAATAATTCTCCCTTGAATTTTGACCTAGCCATGCTAGGTTTTTTAGGATTTACACTATGACCAAATTACTTAGCCTTGGTGAACTGCTTATTGATATGCTGCCTCAAGACTCTCAAAACAGTGCTTATTTGCCCATTCCAGGAGGTGCTCCAGCTAATGTGGCAGTAGGTTACGCAAAGCTCGGCGGCAAAGCTGCGTTTTGTGGCGGTATGGGAGATGACTATTTTGCTAAACAATTAACTAATGCGCTTGAGCAATATAACGTAGATACTGAGTATTTATTTACCATAGAAGGCGCGCAAACAGCTATGGTTATTGTCAGCCTAGATGAAAGCGGCGAACGCAGCTTTAACTTTTATCGTCATCAAACAGCCGATTTACTGTTAACGAATGAGCATTTAAAGCGTATTAATTGGGATAAATTGAGTACCCTACACTTTTGTTCAAACACCTTAACCAATACAGCTATAGCAAAAACTACTGTGTGTGCTTTAAAGCAGGCTAAAAACAACCAAAAAATCGTTAGCTTTGATGTAAATTTACGCTACAGTTTATGGCGAAATAGCAATGACATTGAGCAAAACGTGCAGGCATGCTACGCGTATTGCGATATTGTTAAGCTCTCACGTGATGAGTTAAATTTTTTAGCAACGCAACGCCAACAATCAGCTGATGCCTACTTACAATCACTGCTTGAATTAGGCGTCACGCTGGTGTTTTTAACCGATGGTCCAGCACCAGCGACTGTTTACCATAACGCTTTTACCCTCAGTGAAGCAGCCCCAACAATTACCGCTGTAGATACCACCAGCGCCGGTGATGCTTTTATTGCTGGCGTACTGTACTACTTAAACCACAGCGATAATGCAGTGCCACTTACTGATAAGCTAAATGATGAGTCAATAGTAAAAAAAGCGCTTCACTTTGGTCTTCGCTGTGGCTCAAAAGCATGCTTAGCTAAAGGCGCTTTTCCTGCGCTTCCCACGCAGCAAACACTTTCGCAATAAACCAAGATACTTACAAAAAAGGCCACTGTTGGCCTTTTTTATTAAGCGTCATACATTATTGGTTTTTAACCACTCTAGAGCGGTAGTGGCATTTTCAAAGTATTGTATTTCACCCGACATAAACCAACTGCCTAACTTAGCTATGGTTGATTGCCACTCTTTATTGCCGTAAATCGCTATTTTTTTAAACTCTTTGTTGTGCTTTAAGCCAAGTTTTAAATCGTCCCAAGCAGCACGAAGCTCCCAACCATCTAACTCGGTGCCATCTATTAATACATTAACAATAGGATGTTTAACTTCGCCTAACGCTGAATCGATCATCGGGGTGATCACTTCATAGTCTTTGTGAGTTAAGGTACCAATTGCCTTAAGTGTTAAGAAAAACTCATTGCCTGAGCGCTCAATACCAATCGACAAACCATGTGTTAAATTAACCATAACTCAACCCTTGAATGAAAAGAGCTTAAATTATAGGCAATAGTTAAAAGCTTTTACTTGAAGCAGATCAAAAAAGTCACTTAATGCAGATTTATTTTTTGAGCTAATTATGTTTTTGTAACCGATTAACTTGGTTTTTTACATCGTTTAAATAGCCGGTTTTTATCCATACTCTTGCGCCATTGTTACCCGCGGTGGCGTTTATTTGGCTATTAACAGGCACTCTAAGCCAGCTGTGTTTTTCAAGTGTGTCGTTATGCTCTTGTAAAGTGCCATCCAAAACCAACAACTCAGCGCCACCACTCACCGTGAGCGTTAAAGATTGATTAGCATTAAACTGTACAATACTCACTGTTTCATACGTATCTTGATATAACAAAATGACATTTAGGTCATTAAACTCGGGGGTTTTCTGCCCTTGCATCTGCTGTGTGTGAATACACACGTGCTGGCGATCTTCTGGCTGAAACTGCCATAGTTTTACAAAAATAATACAACCGTCTTTTGAGCCAGGAGTATGCTTTGATTGTGGAGGATTACGAATATAGGTACCTTTTGGAAAGTCACCATGCTCATCTTGAAATATCCCATCAAGTACTAAAAACTCTTCACCGCCGGTATGTGTATGTGGGCTAAAGTGGCTGTTTGGCGCATAGCGTACAATACTAGTGGCACGAGCAACTTCGTCGCCCACTCTGTCAAGTGGACGTCTATCAACACCTGGCATGGGCGAAGCTATCCATTCAAGTGACTCGCTATGTACTACGACACGTTGACTAAAGTCGGCAGCAATTTTCATAGTTGGCTCCAAATTATTAATTTTTAGCAGCAATACTTGGACGCTGAGCGACCTTTTGTTGCCATGCAATTAAGTGCGTGAGTTCAGTAGGAATAGCAATTTGTGCAAAGCCTGCAAACACAAGTCCTGCGTATAAGGTAATATCTGCAACACTAAATTGTTCACCTGCCACATAAGTTGAATTTGCTAATACGCTATTAAAATAAACCAAGCCTTGCTGTGCTTTTTCAGCTTGCTTTTCACCCCATGCAACATTTTGATAGGTTTCAAGTTCAGGTCCTAATCCATCAGTAGCATGATGAAAGTAAGTGGCAATTGCATCAAGTACCATCGACTCAGCACGTTTTTGCATCATATTAATTACCGCGCGTTCTTTTGCCTCAACACCAGTTAATGAAGGGCCTGCAAAAGCGGTATCAATGTATTGTGTAATTGCAGTGCACTCGGCAATAAAAGTACCATCATCAAGCTCTAGTACAGGTACACCTGCCAACGGATTCTTTGCCAAGAAAGCCTCACTGCGGTGCTCCCCATTTAATAAATCAACAGCAACAAACTCTACTTTATCAGTCGCATTTTTTTCAGCAAGTGCAATACGAACCCGTAATGGGTTAGGGAAATTTTCTACGTCATAAATTTTCATAATTATCTCTTATATTTTTAACAACAACCTAGGGTCTGTTGACCTTTGCGGATTATAATTTGTTCAAACTAAGGGCGGTTTAATCGCGGCGCGAGATTTGTAACCTAGTGGGCTAAGTAAAAACCGAGCAACAAAGAGTAAATCGCCCTTAGGCAGAACCCGAAGGGCAGCGCCTGTTTGGTATTGATGCTGCGTTATCGCCTATTTATGGGGAACAACCACACCACATAGGCGCTGCCTTGCCTAAATGCCAAACAGACTGCTGCAAATTTAACCTTGAAAGGTCAACAGACCCTAATTAATATTAGCAAACCAAACCTACCTACTGGTAGGTAATTTATAGCAAGCGCTTAGTGTTTGCAAACTAAAAATAAAAGAGCTTGAAAATAACTACCTACTGGTTGATAATTTTTTCAGATAACAGCAAGGAAATATCAAAATGAGTAAAAAAGCAGCCCTGCTACAAGCCGCAGAAAATAAAGTGCGACTGGGTGGATATAGCAACTTTAGCTTTAGAGAACTTGCTACTGAAATAGGTATAAAAAGTGCCAGTGTACATTATCACTTTCCAACCAAAGCTGATTTAGGTGCAGAGCTTGCGCATCAATACACCAACGCTTTTATGTTGGTACTTGGCGATCCTGACGCCCTAAAAGCCAATGGTAAAAATCCTATTGATATTTATACTCAGTTATTTAGAAATGCACTCGTGATAGACAAAAAAATGTGCTTATGTGGCTTGCTCGGCGCAGAAAGCGACAGTCTCCCTGATAAAGTGCGGGTTGAAGTTCAGCGGTTTTTTAATAAAAATCTAGCGTGGTTAACCCAAGCACACGCTGCGAATGGTGAAGAAAACCCTGCTCGCGCGGCAATACAAACAGTGAGCTTATTAGAGGGTGCGATGATTATTAGTAAAACCCTAGATGATATTAGCTACTTCGAACAAGCCACTTTTTAAATGCTTATATAAAAAAAGCGAGCTTAAATAAAGCTCGCTTTTTACATTAGTAGCTATGTGGTTTTAAGCTGGACGCACTTTATGTTTTGAATGCACAAAGGCTAATACAATAAAGCCTATAACCGCCACTACTACTCCAATTGGCTTACCTAAATCACTTGATAAGTTTAACCCAATTGCCGCAGTCATAATGTAAGATAAGGTCACTGCGGTTGCGATCACGGCGGGTATACTCGTGATCCAGTGGAATGTACCACGGTCAAATAGGTACTTGGTTGCAAGCCACAACACACTGGTAGAAAGCAACATATTTGAAAACGCAAAATAACGCCAAATAACAGAGAAGTCGAGCTTAGTCATAAAGTAAGCAATGGTTAAAATTGGCAGTGCTAACAACAAACGATTGCGTAAACTTTGCGGAATACTAAACGCATCAACCACCGTTAAGCGCAGAGAGCGGAACGCCGTATCACCTGACGTGATAGGGAAAACAGCAACAGCAATAATAGCCATGATACCGCCAAATACACCCAAGTAGCTATTTGCGATATGGTTAACCACTAAGCCAGGACCGCCTAAATCAAGCATCGATTTTAAACCCGCGTACCCTTCTGGGAAGGCTGCAATACCAGCAAGTGCCCAAACACAACCTACAATACCTTCACACATCATCGCGCCGTAATAAACTGGGCGTACATATTTTTCATTAGTTAAACAACGGGCAATAATAGGTGCCTGCGTAGAGTGAAAACCACTAATAGCACCACAGGTAATGGTTATAAATAGCAACGGCCAAGTGGGCAGTCCATCAGGATTTGGTGCTAAAAAGTCGTGAGCATGATCGGCCTCAAAGTATGCTAAAAAGTCGCCAGCCACAGGTAAATGGGGTGCATTAATTAACAGTGATATCGCAATAGCTACTGTCATTACAATCATTAACAAGCCAAAAATAGGGTAAAACTTAGTGATGATTTTATCGATTGGTAATAACGTGGCTAAAAAGTAATACGCTAAAATAGCCAGAACCCAAAATGTATTGCTAGCAAAAATGGTGCCTTCAAATGCATCTAAGTTACTCAATAAGCCCGCAGGGCTCATAATAAATACGACGCCAACAAAAAATAACAACATAGCGGTAAATATAAGCATAAAGCCTTTAAATACAACGTTGTAATAATGGCCTGCAATTTCAGGTAAACTTTTACCATCTTCTTTAATGCTCATAACGCCAGAAAAGAAGTCATGTACTGCACCGCCTAAAACGTTACCCAGTACAATCCACACTAATGCTACGGGGCCATACAATGCGCCCAAAATAGGGCCAAATATGGGGCCTACTCCTGCAATATTCAAAAACTGAATTAAAAATGCACGAACAGGGTGAATAGCAACGTAGTCAACACCTTCGCTAAAGCGCTTTTGCGGTGTGTCTACGGTTGAATCTAAACCCGCTTGTTTTGCAACAAACGGGCTATAAAACTTATAGCCTAATATTAAAATAGTCAGGCAGATAAAAAAGATGATCATAAAGCACGCTTCTCTTTTTGTATGTGTTTATAGAGCGCTATTTTGCCGCCCCACTTTTTAAAATAACAATTGAACGTAGCATATGAAAAAGTAGCCAACAATGAGACGTTTGGCTAATGCGCTCGCCAAATCAAATTCATTCGAAAAGGTAAAACTAGGTAACAGCATTCGTTACTCATAAAAACAGGATTAAAAAACACTAAAAATGCTTATATTGCGACTAAAATCTATACGCTAATCTACAACATTAGCTACACCTGAGTTGTTAATTAGCCTACGATAAACATTATTACTACTTTAAATTTACAGCTTTTGCCGTACATGGCTTTGCCAAAAAACAAGGATGCCCTCAATGACACCGTTTACTACGCCCGATTTATACGATGAACATCGCGATAATGTGCAAGTTGCTGATAGTGGCTTGCAACACTTTGGTAATAAAACTCACTTTTATGGTCAAGTAGTGACCGTCACCTGCCCTGACGATAACTCGTTTGCTGGTAACATACTGCATGAAAACGGTGAGGGAAAAGTATTGATTGTTGATGGTTTTGCCAGTAAACGTTTTGCCTTTATTGGCGATATGATTGCAGAGCGCGCACTAAAAAATGGCTGGCACGGCATAGTTATTAATGGTTGCTGTCGCGATATTGAAATTCTTGCCACACTTGATTTACCTGTAATGGCGCTAGGCGCAACACCACGCTGCACCACTAAGCGCGGTTTAGGTGCTAAAGATCACCCGGTTAATATGTTAAACACCACAATTAATACCGGTGATTGGGTATATGCTGATGTAAACGGCTTAATAATTAGCGCTAACAAGCTGCTGTAATTTCTGAAAACAATATTTATTTTAGCTGTTTTATTATATTGAAGATCTGATTTGTGAGCCGTTTATGGGCAATTGCATCAAAGTGAATTCCTTCCTTAACACACGGACTTATTCTTGGGTAGCAATCGACTAGTTTGCAATCAAATTTGCTTACAACGTCAGAAAATAGTGCGCCTAAGTATTTTAACTTTTTAGCGGCACCTGAATATATGTTTTTGTAATTACCAACTTCATAGACTCTAGCGGGACTTAAAATAATAATTTTGGGAGCAGGATTCACTGATTGATAAAAATCCTTAATATCAATTAGTAACTGAGTTAAGCCCTGCGAAATTTGCTCTGGTGTTAAATCAAAGCGCGCTTTTAAATCATTGGTGCCAAGCTGAATAATAACAACGTCAACGGTGTGCACTTCAAGATAAGGTTTTAAATATTTAATCCCTGACTTATCACCATCAAAAGGCGGATCGTTGACTAGTGTTCTATTCGGTTGCCCCGCTTCAATCACAAGTTGATCTGAACCCAATAGCTCTGCCAGCATACCTGGCCATCGCTCACACTCAGCAAGCCTTTTCCCATCAACAGGAGAAATCCCAAAGGTATTAGAATCACCAAAACACAGAATATTCATTAAAACGGATTCAATGTATAGCCTTGTTGCTGTAACTGGGCGTGAGCGGTCATCGCTGAAAGCGCCATTTTCACTCCAGGAATAAGCTGATCAGCTGCTACCTTCATATGCATTGCTGACTGGCCACATACATATACCTGTGTGCGATTAGCAAGCAACTGTTTAATTAAAGATTCAGTTTTGTTATCTTTTTCAAACCGAGCTTTATAAGCGCTGTTTTGCAGTACATCAACACTGGCTCCACCGTGTACCACTAGCGCAAGCTGAATGTTTTCTGGTTTTACGCCGTGAGCCACATGCATATTGATAAAGCGCGCTAACGAATTAATATGATTATTTTGCGCGCCTTTTTCAGCGCCTTCACCTACATCAAAGGCAATTTTAAATTGCGCTTGGCTTAAATCAGACACATGCTCAGGCACATTATAAAAATAACCATAGTCTTTAATAACAGGCGCAGGATCTGCAGCAAGAGTGCTAAAGCTAGCTAAAAGTAAGCTTGAGCCGATAAGTAACGTTTTCATACATCCTCCTTTTTACTTTTTGTTTAGCCTAACGCTATTTAACGTTATTAACTAGCCTGAACATGTGAATGTGCTTTAAAAGTCATTCCTAAATAATTAAAGGTATGTTTAAACATATCGATAAATGCGTCTGGCGCAGAGGGAGATGGGGCATTAGACAACAGTGAAAACTGTTTTTGACGTAAAGTTCTAAGCTTCGGTTTTAACGCCTCATCGTCCATATAATCTGTAATCCTATCCATAAATGCTTTCATTCGTGGCGTGGTGTTATACCAGTACTAAGGCGAGTCGCGGTTATAAAAGCAGCACAAGCGATGGGGGAGCACGCTGGAAAAAATTAAACAAACTCTGGCAACTTTACCAGAGCAGCGCACGCCTACCCAAAAAGACCGGTCTGCACTTTCAAGCAATGGCAAGCAATGGCAAGCACAGCTTGATGAGCACATTGCTTATATGCAACATTTGCGTGAACGGATTGATGGGTGTATTAGCTGTGGGTGTTTATCAATGAACAAGTGTCCTACCTGTAACAAAGACGACCACTTAGGTGAAACCCAAAGTGGTGCCATTTTGTTAGAGCGAGATTAGTTAAATTTCACATGCACCATATATCGTAAAAAAATGCTCTGGCGCTTCTTGTATAGGTATGTCATATGTTTTTAGCTCTTTGCCAATATCACATTGTAGATCTGAAAGTAGCCTTTTTAGCGTTTCACTATCGCCATGAATCGACACAATTAAATACCATAAAACGACCCCCTCAGGCGTGCCATTTTCTAAATAGATATGCTGATGCAATGATTCGTTATCAAACATGTTAGACGGTTTACTTGTTCTAATGGTTTTTGCTTTGAAATTAAAAAAGCCATTGCCATCAGTTATTGTTTCATCTTTATATTCATCATCATAAGTAAGTGCACGTATAACCTTAGTATTTGCAACCGGCTGCCCTTTATCTAGTAATTGTCCCTTTACCTGAGGCGATAAAACAAAATTCTGTTTATTTAAAAAACCAAACATAATCGCATAAGCCTGTGTTGTAGTAATAATAAATAAAATTACTAATAAAATAGCTTTGACTACTGACATCAAGGTCCCTCCTTGGTTTAAGCCCTAAAATACAGTTATTATTCATAAGATATTCGAAGCTGTGTAGCAAAAATTTAAATACATTAGCAAAAAATATCAAGAGAGCTTTGAAAGAGACCTCAGTTAATGGCTATGTCTTTTCATAGTAGTTCTCCTATAGCCTATTAATGCTGCCTAATACAGATACATTAATAGCAATACACAGCCACAATACCAATATAAATACACGTTTTTGTGACTTATGTCGTAAGGTTTGCTGAGCGATAAGTGCTCCAGGCCATCCTCCAAATAGAGCCAATAGATGTAAATGCCGTTCGGGTATACGATGTACTTGTTTACGGTTTGACTGCACTGCTTTTCGTTTATCCCACGCGTAGTATAAAAATGTGATACCACTGAGAAATGAAATATATATTGGTATAAACATCTCAATTTTATGATTTAAGTAAGCAAGCCATAATGCGACTATAAACACGCTCGAAAATATAATTAAGGTACTTTTTATCAAAAAATAATCGCCTATAATAAGAATAATAAAAATAAACACTCGGGTTAAATTATGACATATTTAAAGGCTGTGATGCTGCTGTTATCACTATCTATATTTAGTATTCAAGCAAACAACAAAACAGACTCACTAGCGCCAGAACTTGAGATATTCGCGCCTTACTTAGGTACGTGGCAAGCTGATTTTAATACCGAAAAAGGTAAGCCAAGCATTCAAGATGTGAGTAAATGGCAGCGCGTACTCAATGGTAAAGCCATTCGTACTACACACTCTATCAATGAGGGTGAGTATGGAGGGGAATCAATGATTTTTTACGATATTAAAAAGCAGTCTTTGGTGTTTTATTACTTTACTACCGCAGGCTTTTACACCAAAGGAACAATAAAGGTACTCAGCCCGACTCAGTTTGTTGCCTATGAAGATGTTACTGGTAGCAAAGAAGGGATCACTAAAGTTAAATCAACCAGTGAATTTAAAGATCAACAGTTTGTTGTTTCTACCTCTTATTTAAAAAAAGGGGAATGGACTAAACCGGAACAGCGTATTTACACTCGCAGTACAAAAACCGTTAAATTTAAATAACTTTGGACTTAAAACTCAAAAGGCAGCCTAGGCTGCCTTTGTTATTTATAAACCGCTATTATTTTGCGAATTTTTTAAATGGTTCGTCAACTGGTGTATCAGCTAGGTGATTGGTGTAATTGCTCATTACTTTTTGCGATAAACCAACAATTATTTCTAGCAGTTGCTGTTTACCGTAACCTACTGCAAAAAATTTCTCAATTTGCTCATTGCTAATTACGCCGCGATTGCGTGTCATTGCAAGCGTAGTTTCACGCAGCGTTTCAAGTTTTGCATCTGCAAGTGGTGTTTCATTAACAAGTGCATCAACAATACCTTGATCAACTTTCATTGAAGCAGCAATTGCGCTGTGTGCTGGTACACAGTAATGGCATTCGTGCTCAACATTAATTGACTGCCATACCACTGTTAGCTCTTCTGCGTTAAACGATGTTTTTTGGAATAAGTCATGCAGTACTTGGTAGCCTTTAAGTAGCGTAGGTGCTTCTGCCATTACTGCATGAAGGTTTGGCACCATACCAAATGCCGCTACTGAATCAGCCATAAGCGATTTTGATTCTTCAGGTGCGTTGTCTTGAGTGTATAACGTAAATTCTGCCATGTTCTGCTCCAATAAATTAATGTAGTTAACTAACTTCGAAACACATACTATTTGATTTTGAGCGACTGCTCAAGATAAAATTGAACAGTCGCTCAATTTAATAGAAACGATTATGGCCAATAAAGTAAAATTTGAACGCGAGCAAGTTGTTTATGCCGCTAGTCAATTATTCTGGGAGAAGGGCTTTCATGCTACATCCACTCGCGATTTGCAAGATGCTATTAATATGCGCCCAGGCAGCATTTATGCGGCATTTGGCTCAAAGGAAGGTTTATATTGTGAAGCGATAAAAAATTATGCCAAGCAGATGCAAAGCCTAATAGAGGAACGTTTAGCATCGTGCACCAGTATTCTTGGGGCACTTCAAGACTTTGTAGAATATGTTGTTATTTCCTCAAAAGGCCATACTCCAAGTGCTATCTGCATGTTAGTAAAGGCCAATAATGAATTTATTGAGAAAGACAGTTACCTTTACCAAATCAGTGCAGAGCTGATGATAAACTTTGAACATTACCTTACTGAACTATTTACACTCGCTGTAGCTGATAAAGAGTTAAGTGGAAATATTTCACCCGTAGAGTATGCTCGCTTTTTCCAAGTACAATTTACTGGATTACGTAGCTATTTTAATCGACCAAATGTAGATAAATTAGCCAAACCAATGATCGAAAATATGTTTTCACTGATGAAAAGTCTTTAGCTGAAAACTAATGACAAATAAAAAGGCAGCTAATCGAAGTTAGCTGCCTTTTTTATCTAAAACCAAAGTTCAACGTCTAAGTTTTTAATTTATTAAGCTCAGAATCTTGCTGTGCAACCAGTTTGTTCAACTCTTCGCTGCTATCACCTGCTTGCGCTGATAAATCAGAAAGCTGTGAAGCAGCATCAGAAATTATCGTCAAGTTGCGATTTATTTCTTCGGTGACTAAGCTTTGCTCTTCAGCAGCCGTTGCAATATGGGTAATTTGATTGGTTATTTCATCTACTTTCACAACCACACTGTGCAGTGCATCAAACGCTGTTGAGGTTTCATCTACTGCAGTTTCGGCGCGTACTACGCCTTTTTCAATAACAGTTGATGCATTACCCACTTCTGAAAGTAAGCTATCGATTAAACTACTAATGTCATCGGTAGATGAGCGCGTTTTAGATGCTAAAGCTCTAACCTCATCAGCAACAACGGCAAAACCACGTCCGTGATCTCCTGCTCGTGCAGCCTCAATAGCTGCATTTAAAGCCAGCAAGTTAGTTTGTTCAGAGATTGTTCGGATCACATCAAGTATTTGGGTAATATCATTACTACGCGATGCTACTTTTTCAACCGCCTGATTAGCTTCTTTAATTTCTTCAGACATGGTTTTAACTTGCGTCATAGCCGATGATAAGCTCGATTCGCTACTAACCACTAAGGTGTTAATTTCATCTGCTTGTTGCGCTGACTGCTCTGAAGCTTTTGCCACTTCAAGTGCTGTCGCGCTCATTTCATTCATTGCAGTAACCACACTTTCAATTTCTTTAAACTGTGCTTGCACATTATGCTTGGTTTCTACCGCAATATTAGAGGTAACTTCACCTTGGTGCTTAGTTTGATCTGAGACCGCTTTCAGCTCACTGATCAATTCACGAAGTTTTGATAAAAACTTATTAAATCCTCCAGCCAGTGCTATAAGCTCAGCGTGAGTATCAACATGCAGAGTTTGAGTTAAATCACCTTCCGAGCTTGCTAAATTGTCAACCCGCTCCTGAATTTGTTTAAGCGGCGCAACAACACTGCCTACAACAAGCTTCATTACTACAAATGCTAATACAGCAATCACTGCACCCGTGATCAAAATAATCACGCCGAGTTCTTTTGCTGCCTCAGACATGCCCGCAGTTAATTGAATAGGCCCCTCAAAAGCAAGTTCAGCGGGTACTTCAATTAGCAACATCCATTTCACATCAGCAAGCTTAATTTCAATCGGGTAAGACACCATTATCTCTGCGCCTTGCTTGTCTATTCCCTGAGTGCCTTTTAGTGCTTTGTAACTCTCATAACTTTTATCACTAACAGCTTCTTTTAGCGGGCGGCCTAATTTTTCTTTATAATGGCTCGTGCCAACAATTAAGCCCAAATGGCTGAGTAACGTTACCTTTGCTTTGCCATCATAAAGCGCTTTTGAAAGCTCTTCTGTTAATTTTTGAAATACAGGTAAGGTAATATCGGCCCCTGTTACGCCAACAAACTTTCCCGACTTAACAATGGGTACAACGAGTGAAGTCATCATTTCTGAATAACCCGGTGTTATCTCATAAAGGTAGGGTTCCATAATGCACGGTTTTAATTTATCTTTCGCACACAAATACCATTCGGCTTCACGTAAACCAAATTCATTTACTGTATCAGCGTATTTTTCTGCTGCGTCTTCCACAACCTGTTGTTCAACCATACCGTTGCTGTTTTTGGTAAAATATATTTCTAATGAACCGGCACCGGCAACAGAGTGGTCATAACCTTGGGTAAATTCGCTATCTTTACCGTCAAAGCCATTTTTTTCAAACTGCGAATATATAGAAGAAATAACGTCATTACTTTCTAATATTGAACGATTTAGTAAAACAACCGACTCTCGGTCTAGTGATGTTTTCTCAGCATCCTCTAAAATACTACCCAAAGAGAAAGGCACTCGGTAGGCTTCGTTAATAAAGGCAGCAATTTTTTCACCATAAGCTGCTGCGTTTGCTGTTAGCCGCCCATCGACCTCATTTACAATTAAGGTTTCAGCCTCAGCAGAGGTGTTGGCATTACTCGACGATAGTTTAGACCAAAGTATGCCTGAAAATAGTATTACCGTTAAAAGTATACTTCCGACGCTTATCCACAATAACTTTTTTGCTAACGCTATTTCCCGCATTTATAACTACCTTGCTTTACTTATTTATTTTTTAGTTTAGACCAAATTAAACAACATATTATTAATTATTTTGAAATAATCTAATTAACTTAAATTTCACAACTAACCATCGTTTAACTTTGCTTATTTAGTCGCTTGGTCACTAGCACAACAATCAGAAGCAAGCTAACACTTACCCACAAGCAAGCCTGTAGCCCATATAGTTTATACATTAATCCCGAGAATACTGTCCCAACCAGTCGACCGGTTGCATTAGCCATATAATAAAAACCCACATCTAATGATACTGCATCGCTTTTAGCAAGGCTGACTATCAGGTAACTATGCAAAGAGGAGTTAACCGCAAAAGCAGCACCAAAAATTAACAAACCGGTGATCAAACTGATATGAATAGCAATATTAAACTGCATGAGCACTGCTAATATAAAAGTAACCCCCGTTAAAGCAATGGCCCAGTAGTATGCCTTATTAAGCACATCGATTTTATTAGCCGAATTACCGGTTATTTTAGGGGCTTGTGACTGCACAGCTCCATAGGCAATAACCCACAGTGCCATAAAACCACTTACCCACCAATGATCCCAGTTAAACTGGGCGGCCAAATAAACAGGCAGCGCAACTACAAACCATACATCACGTGCCGCAAATAAACATAATCGCGCAGCACTGAGTAAATTAATTGCTCTGGATTTTGAAAATAGCTCCTTAAATTTAGGCTTATTTTTGGCTTTACCCATATCACCTTTTAAGTAAATTAGGCTAACCAGCCAAGCAATACCTAACAGAGCAATCAGTGCAAGTAATGCGCCTTTAAAACCCACTAAAGTTAATAGTAACCCTCCTAAAAAAAAGCCTATGCCTTTGAGTGCATTCTTTGAACCAGTTAGTAGCGCAATCCATTTATATAATTTACTTTGCCCTGTTTCGTCATCAGACACTAAATACTTAATTGCGCTTTTAGCACTCATTTTATTCAAATCTTTGGCAATACCACTGAGTGCTTGTGCAGCCATAACGTAAAAAACGCCCAGCCAATCACTAGGTACACATAACATAGCTAAAGCAACAAGCTGTATGCCTAAGCCAATATTCATGGTTTTATTTAGGCCTAAATGCGCGCCAAGCCACCCCCCTACTAAGTTAGTGATCACCCCAAACACTTCATAAAACAAAAACAGCATAGCGATGGCAAGTGCATCATATCCTAGCTGATGGAAATACAGCACCACCAGCATTCGCAGCGCCCCATCGGTTAAAGTAAACGCCCAATAATTACCGGTAATAATTAAATATTGTTTTATCGCTTGAGGTAAATCACTAAGTTGAGCAAACATGGTTAATACCTTGGGCTAATTAACTACATCACTTTTTGCTACTTTTAGCATAAGTTCGGCGGTACGGTTTGCATATCCCCACTCATTATCGTACCAAGCATATAATTTAAGCTGGGTATTATTAATCACCATGGTAGAAAGCGCGTCGATAGTACAACTACGCGGATCGGTTTTATAATCAATAGACACAAGTGGCTTCTCTTCATAACCTAAAATCCCTTTTAATGTGCCCTCTGCAGCCTGATAAAACCACTCATTTACTTCATCTTGCGTAACACCGTGCTCAAGCTCAAATACACAGTCGGTAATTGATGCATTAGTAAGTGGTACACGAACAGCATGGCCATTAAGTTTTCCTTTAAGCTCAGGGAAAATATGCGTAATAGCCGTAGCACTGCCTGTTGTGGTGGGAATTAAACTGGTACCACATGAGCGAGCTCGACGTAAGTCTTTATGTGGGGCATCAATAATAGTTTGGGTGTTAGTTATATCGTGAATAGTAGTCATAGAGCCGTGTTTAATACCCACTTTTTCTTGTAGTACTTTAACAATTGGCGCTATACAGTTTGTTGTACATGATGCCGCTGTAACAATTTTATGCTCATCAGGATTATATAAATCATCATTTACGCCCATCACTACATTTAAAATACCGTCTTCTTTCACCGGTGCAGTCACTACCACACGTTTTACACCTTGAGCTAGGTAGTGATTTAATAATTCGGTGGTTTTCATCACACCGCTGGCTTCAATGACTACATCGCAATCAGACCAATCAGTATCATCAATGTTTTTATTATTAGTTACAGCAATAGTGTGTTTTCCTACACTAAAGCTGTGCGCTGATGCTATTACATTGTGTGCCAAACGCCCATGTACTGAATCAAATTCGAGTAAATGTGCATGCGTTTTAGCATCGCCAGCAACATCATTAATTTTAATAAATTCAATTTCTGGCCAATCAAGTGCTGCACGCAATGTTAAGCGCCCCATACGGCCAAAACCATTAATCCCTACTTTAATTGTCATAATAAATACCTTTAAAAGTTAATTAACAGCAGTTTGCTGCACGCTCAGGGCGGTTACCCATTGCATTGAGTCGATTTAAATCATCGTTATAAAATTCAATATTAGCGCTACGGGTTTGTGCTAGTACATTTTCAGCCCACTCTGGTAGGGCTTTATTAATACTGTAATACACCCATTGATTTTGCTTACGATCGCTCAATAAGCCACATTGCCTAAGCTGGGCTAAGTGACGAGATACTTTAGGCTGGCTAAGCTCAAGGGCTGCCACAAGCTCGCATACACATAATTCTTGCTCATGGCTAATTAGCAGCATGGCTTTTAAGCGCGTATCGTCAGCTAAGCATTTATAAAACTGTAGTGGGTTGAGTTGTTCCATAGCGTCCTCGTTTGGTTTATGCACATACAATAAAACAAAAAACAAACATATGGAATAGTGAATATATGAAATTTCGAATGTAACTAGATTTATCTATTTTCAATTCATTTATAAATATAGTAGCGAATAAAAAACACGCGATGATCACTCATGGCGTGTTTTTATAAACAAAAAAAAGAGGTAAATTAAATAACTGAAAGTTCTACCTCAATATTACCGCGTGTTGCGTTTGAGTATGGGCATACTTGATGTGCTTTATTTACAAGCTCTTGCGCCGCTGCTTTATCCATATCACCTAGTGATACAGCAAGCTTTACAGCAATACCAAAACCGCCTTCAATAGCACCAATAGACACTTCAGAGTTAATGTAAGTATCGCTTGGTAAAGCAACTTTTTCGCTACCGGCTACAAATTTAAGCGCACCAATAAAACAGGCTGCATAACCTGCTGCAAATAATTGCTCTGGATTAGTGCCTTGCCCATCATCACCACCTAACCCTTTAGGCGTTGATAAGTTAACATCTAAACGACCATCATCCGATTTAGCTACCCCTTCACGTCCGCCTGTTGCCGTTGCTTTTGCTGTATAAGCTACATTTTGTAATACATTCATAGTGAACTCCTAAGATTTAAAATTTTCACATTACTTACTTTGTGTGCAAAATAATAGAACAACTAAATTCTGATTGCAAATACTTTGCATGCAAACTAAAATGCTCTGTATTGAAATGAAGGATAAAACGATGTCGTTTGAACAGTTAAAATTAAAAAATCAGCTATGCCATCGTTTATACATGGCGTCCAACAGCATAGCCCGTGCCTATCGAGAACCTCTAGCTGAGCTTAACCTTACCTATCCTCAGTATGTTGTTATGATGGCGCTGTGGGAACAAGATGAAGTAACCATCGCTGAGCTAATAGATAAAACCGCAATTGATGGTGGCGCGCTTACTCAAATATTAAAAAAGATGACCAGCAAGTCACTACTTAACGTTATAAAGGACGAACACGATAAGCGTAAGCGTTTGGTGCAATTGACTCACACGGGTCAATCTTTAAAACTTAAAGCTGCTGATATTCCAAAAACAATTTTCTGTAAATTTGACAGTATCGACACTAACCAAGCACAGCAATTAATGCAGTTACTCGACTTAGTGGTCAATGATCTGACCGACTAAAAACCCAGTTTTACCCATCTATAACTTAACTAACAAGGCGTTAATTAATGACTCATTCAATAAAACGACTTATTGCTATTACTTACAGTATTACATTACTGTTCAGTAATGGAGCACTTGCCAATAATAGTGAATTAACCACTGTTGCGACATTTGACGCACAACACCCACCTGGCAACATAGCCATTACCCCATCTGGCCGTAAGTTCTTATCCATACATGGTTTTTATGGGCAAAATCAAAAAATCATGGAGCTATTAAGTGATGGCACCACTAAACCCTACCCTAATGAGCAATGGGCTTACGCATACAACAAAGGTAAGGGCTTTTACGGGGTACTAGGTATTAATGTATCAAGCGATGGCATACTATGGATGCTTGATACCTCAGGGCCCGATCATGCGGGGCGATTAGTTGGTTGGGATACCAACCAAGAGCAACTGCATAAAATTATTTACCTAGCCAAGCCAACAATTACCGATACCTCGTTTTTAAACGATTTAGTCATAGATAATAAACATGGCGTTATTTACATTGCCGACACAGCACAAGGCAGCCAAGCTGCGATTATTATAGTAAACCTAAAAACCGGTGAAGCGCGAAGAGTATTACAAGATAGCCAATACACCACCGCCGAAGATATTGATATAGTTATTAATGGCCGAACAATGAACCTTGGCGGACAACCTGCGCGGTTAGGTGTTAACCCAATTACACTTGATCCTAACGAAGACTGGCTTTACTTTGGGTCGATGTCGGGGACCTCAGTTTATCGAATTGCCACCAGCGCTATTAACAATAAAAGTCTTTCGACAAAAGCGCTAGAAGCTAAAGTAATCCGCTATGGTACTAAACCGATTTCCGACGGCATTACGGTGGATGGTGGCGGTAACGTCTATGTGACCGATATAACCAATAATGCTATTGGCGTCGTAAAACCAAGTGGCGACTATAAAGTGTTATTTAAAGATGAGCGCCTAAGTTGGCCAGATGGCTTTAGTTATGGTGCAGATCATAAAATATATTTTACAGTTAACGATTTGCACAACTCGCCGGTGTTAAGCAATGATAAAACTCAAAACCCTAATAAGTTTAAAGTGATGTCGTTTACGCCCCTTGTAAAAGGTAAAGTAGGTCGTTAATTAACCTTATAATCGTATAATTATAAAGCTCAGGCATGTAATGCTGGGCTTTAAAAAGTTACACCATAAAAGTGCATATTTTCTAATTTCTCACCCAATTTGGTGCTTCAGCCAAACTAGCAATTAATCGAATAATACTAAACAACTGATTTATATTCATAAAATATTCAAATAACAATTGGCATACTTCTTCCTACTCCCTTATTGACGTTAGCAACACCAAGGAACAAGCTATGTTTAATTTTTATAATACTTTGTATTTTTTGTGGCGTTTGGATATTAGCGTTTGGCAAGTAAACGAACCAACAAATACGCATACCACCAGCGAAAAAGAGCGAATGTACTCTCGTTGAACTATTTTTGAACAGACTTTGCAAGCTGAGTCATAGCGTTGTATTGTAAAAGACTATTTAACCGGATAGTGGAACGTGTATGCATGCTTTAGAAGTTAATTTTGACGGCTTAGTCGGCCCTACTCACAACTACGCAGGTTTGTCGTATGGCAATGTTGCCTCGTTAAATAACGCGGCGAGCTTTTCAAATCCGCAAGAAGCTGTGTTGCAGGGCTTGGCTAAAATGAAAGCCATGCACGATAAAGGCTTAACCCAAGGGGTATTTGCGCCTCATGCTCGTCCAGATATAAATGTATTGCGGCGTTTAGGGTTTACTGGCAACGATGCACAAGTCATTAATAAAGCCTTTAAAGCCGATCCTATTTTATTGCGCGCCTGTTACTCTGCCTCTGCCATGTGGACCGCTAATGCAGCCACCGTATCGCCTTCACCTGATACTAACGACGGCAAGGTACACTTCACTGCGGCTAATCTAAACAATAAATTTCATCGCTCTTTAGAGCCAAACACCACTACACGTTTGCTCAAAGCGATGTTTAATAACGAACAATATTTTGCACACCATTCACATTTGCCTGAGCAAGGTTTTTTTGGTGATGAAGGCGCAGCAAACCATACTCGCCTGTGCGACAGCCATGGTGAAACCGGCTTAGAATTATTTGTATTTGGTGCAAGTGCTTTTAACAGTCAGCTTGTTAAACCCATTAAGTTCCCTGCAAGGCAAACTTTGGAAGCGTCTGAAGCCATTTGTCGATTGCACAATATAAAAGATACCAGCCAAATACTATTACAACAAAACCCTGATGTGATTGACCAAGGGGTATTCCATAATGATGTAATCGCGGTGGGTAACGCCAATGTTTTATTATGCCATCAGCAGGCGTTTTTAAATCAAACGCAAGCATTAGACGATATCCGCGAAGCCTATGTAGGTAACAAACAGCTTTATATTATTGAAGTGCCAACCAGCAAAGTGAGTATTCAAGATGCTGTCAGTAGCTATTTATTTAATAGCCAACTGGTTAGCCTTAGTGACGATGCAATGTTGCTCGTTGCCCCACAAGAATGCCAGCGCAACCCTGCTGTAAAAGCGTATATTGAAGAGCTAATTGTTGCCGATAACCCCATAAATCAAGTGCAGTTTTTTGATTTGCGCCAAAGTATGCAAAATGGTGGTGGGCCTGCTTGTTTGCGATTACGAGTTGCATTAAACAGCCACGAATTAGCAGCGGTAAATCCTGATGTGATCTTAAATGAGCAAAAGTATACTCAATTATGTGATTGGGCTACTCGCCATTACCGAGATAAACTTGGTGCCAACGACTTTGCAGACCCTGCTTTACTTACCGAAAGCTACCAAGCCCTTGATGAGTTAACACAATTACTGAGCTTGGGATCAGTTTATCCCTTCCAATTAGAAGCCTAGGCTTTTTTTTTATAGGGGGAAGATACACAGTATTTAAATCTTCTTCCTGTAATTAATAATTTTAATTCAATTTAGGTTAAGTTTTTGTATCTATACTGAGTGATACTTTAAAGAATTTGGAAACCTAACATGAACTTAAAATCAACATTACTTAGTAGCGCCGTCTTATTAGCATTAACGGGTTGTGGTTCATCAAATGATGACTCCCCTATTACTCCTACCGAACCGCAAAAATCAACGTTTAGTTTAGGGGTTTCAGATGCACCAGTCACTGGTCTAAAAGCGGTTAATGTGGTTTTTGACTCTATTACCTTGCGTTCACAAGGTGGCGAAGATTTTAGCTTCGAAACCCGTGAAGCCAGCGATTCAACCAAAGCTGAAATGGTTAACTTATTGGATTACACTGGCGATGATATTTTTTCCTTACTAGAAGGCGAAGACGTACCTGCAGGTGAATACTCGTGGATACGTGCTGATGTAATCAATGGTGATATAAACAACCTAACCGAAACCTCGCATGTTGTTTATGAAGATGACAGCACTGCACCGTTAATCGTAAAACGAAAAGGCAATGACGGGATCGGTGAAATTCAACTTGATGGTTTTACTCTGAATCAAACAGACAACACTTTTGTACTTGAGTTTGATCTTAAAAAATCGTTAGTTGCGCCACAAAGCGATAACGAAATAGTATTAAAACCACGTGGAGTTCGTCTTGAAAACCTTGCTGAGTCACAAGATATTGAAGGTACAGTAAGCGAATCACTTTATGCAAATTGTGAAACCGATAACATTGAGGTTGCTGCTGAAGATGGTTCATTTGGCCATGCTGTTTACTTGTATAACAGTGATGTAGAGCAACCACTTGATAATTACGAAGTCACTGAGGGTGAAACCCCTGTAGACGCACCATTGGCTACTGCAAATGTTGTACTAAACAATGAAACTAGCCAATATGAATTTGAATTAGCATTTATTACGCCTGGCGATTACCAGCTAGGTTATACCTGTAACGCACATATTGATGATGCTGAACTTCAGGATGAAGCATTTACTCTTTATCAGGTTCAGCCAGTAACGGTTGTAACCGGTGAAGATACTGAAGTGACATTTGACATTGCCCAATAAGCAATCAACTATTATAAATTTTAGCCCGCACTTGCGGGCTTTTTGTTTGGAGGAACTATGACACATAAAGTAATTTTAATTACCGGTGCCTCTAGTGGTATTGGCGAGGCGACCGCTAAAACATTAGTTAAAAATGGTCACAAAGTAATATTAACTGCGCGCAGTGAAGATAAACTCAATAAACTAGTTGACGAATTAGGCCATGAAAATGCATTTAGCGTTTCAGCCGATGCCACTCAGTTTAGCGAGCTTGAGAGTGTAGTAAGTAAAGGCATTGAAAAATTTGGCCGATTAGACGTTGCATTCGCTAACGCGGGCATGGGCGTATCATCACCTGGCACCGAAAATGGCGACCCCGATGAGTGGTCAGCCATGGTTGACCTTAACATCAAAGCATTGTTGTGGACCGCAAAACTCACTTTGCCTCACTTACGTGAAAACCAAGGGCATTTTATTTTAACCAGCTCAGCAGCAGGGCGAAGACCCATTGATGGCTCTATTTATGGTGCTACTAAATGGTTTGCCCATGGCTTTGGTCAAAACCTTGCAGAGGAAATGAAACCTTGGCATGGCCGTTGTACAACCATAGCCCCAGGCATGGTGAATACACCATTTTTTGATGAAGCAAAACCAGATAAGCTCGACCCTCAAGACGTGGCCGATGCGGTATTATTTGCCATTGAAGCTAATCAGCGTAATAGCGTGCGCGAAATCTATTTAATGCCCACCAACTAATAATAAAATATACAGGCCAATATTTATTGGCCTTTGCTTTAAAAGTGCTTACCTGTGCTTTATTCAAATCACTATCTATTCAATCAATAAAAAATCACTTATTAAATCGCCACTTACCATGCTAAATCACAACTTTATGTCTACTATATAAATAAAGTAATTCAATAACTGGAACCCATTTAATGGCTCCCAATAAAACTAATAATATGCCGACTCATCAATATGTTACTAATGACCCGTTGCACCAGCTTTTTGATGCTGTCGATTCTATTTCAGTACAAGGTTACGATGAGCAACGACGTGTTATTTATTGGAACAAAGGCAGTGAATTACTTTATGGGTATTCACAGCAAGAAGCCATTGGTAAAAAACTCGAAGATTTAATTATACCCGCACCAATGCGAGAGCCCGTTGTTGAGGCGCATAGTAATTGGATTAAGCATGATATTGAAATTCCCGCCTCAGAACTCACTCTTAAACATAAAGCGGGTAATGATGTAGCTGTATTTTCAAGCCATGTTATGTTTACCAATCAATACGAAACAAAACAAATGTATTGTATTGATGTTGACCTGTCTGAGGTGCATAAAGCGCAAGCTGAAGCCACATTTAATGCCAATATGTTGAAGACTATCTTTGAAGCCATTCCTGACTTATTTTTTGTACTAGAGCAAGATGGCACTATTGCTGACTATCACGCAAACAATAACAACGATCTGTATGTCTCACCTAAGCAGTTCATTGGTAAAAAAATGATTGATGTACTACCTGAAAAAGTAGCTCATAAGTTTCAACTTCATATTGAAAAAGCAACAACGCAAGGAAAGATGGTCAGCTTTGAATACGAATTAAACATGCCTGAGGGCATAAATTATTATGAGGCGAGGGTACGTTTATTAGCTAAGAAAAGCCAAATGATGGTGATAATTCGTGATATTAGTGAGCCACACCGCTCCGCTGAACTAATTCGCCGTCAGGCACATTTTGATAGCTTAACGGCTCTACCTAATCGCTTTTTATCGCTTGATCGATTATCGCAGATATTAATGGAAGTACAAAAAAATCATGTAAAAGCCGCTGTATTCTTTTTAGACCTTGATGATTTTAAAAAGGTAAATGACTCTTTAGGCCACGAAGTCGGCGACAAATTGTTAATTGAAGCGGCACATAGATTACAACAAGCACTGAAAAAAAATGACACGGTTGGGCGTTTGGGTGGTGATGAATTTATTGTTTTAATATCCAGTTTAGATGATGAAAGTGATGCCTTAGTAATTGCTGATCGGTTACTTAAAGCATTTAGAAAGCCCTTTAAACTCGAAGGCAGAGACTTAATACTGACATTAAGTATTGGTATTGCAATTTCCCCTAAAGATGGCACCTCTGCGTCGGTATTATTACGAAATGCGGATACGGCTATGTATCAAGCTAAAGCTTTGGGTCGCAATACCTCTTCTTTTTTCACCCCGCAAATGAACGTTGCAATGCGCCGCCGTTTTGAAATAGAAGAGCAAATGCATGGTGCACTGGAGCGAAACGAATTTGAGCTTTATTACCAACCGCAAATAGATGTAAAAACAAACACTATCATTGGCGCTGAAGCTTTGCTACGTTGGCATAATATTGTGTTAGGGGAAATTACCCCTGATGAATTTATTCCTATTGCTGAACAAACTGGCTTAATTGCACCTATTGGTGTGTTTGTTATTAATCAAGCTTTACGTTTCTTAAATGAATGGCAAACTGTCAACAACCAGCAATACACCATGGCTGTTAACTTATCGCCGCGTCAGTTTAGAGATCCAGAGCTGGTGAATATAATTATTCATGCTCTTAATGAAAACACCATTAGTAACGAATGTTTAGAATTAGAAATCACCGAAGGGGTATTAATGGATGGACAAACTTCAATTCGTGAGGCCTTATTGCAAATTGATGAACTGGGCATAAAACTGTCAATGGACGACTTTGGCACCGGCTATTCATCATTAAGTTACTTACGAGAATACCCCTTTGATGTGCTAAAAATTGACCGTAGCTTTATTGCAGGGATAACAGATAACAAGGCCGACTGTAATTTAGTAAAAGCGGCCATAGCTATGTCACACAGCCTAGAAATAAAAGTAGTTGCAGAGGGGGTAGAAACCAAAGAGCAGCTAGATTTACTTAACGAACTAAACTGCGATATTGCTCAGGGATTTTATTTAAGTAAGCCTTTACCTGGCGCCAAGTTACTTACTTTTTTATTGCGTTGCTCAAAAGCGACTTAAAAGCACTTTAGTTAAAAAATGCTTTTACAGTTACAACTTAACTCATGATTTTAAAGAGCAAATCGCGCACCGTTGCAGGCTCAAATGGTTTATCACAAATAGCATCCACACCCGCTTGAGCAATGTTTGCTAAATGGGTATCGTTGGCCTCTGAGCTCACCATAAGTATTGGAATATGTGAGTAAGCATTCGACTGCCTTACCGTTTCGGTTAGTTCTTTACCATCCATTTCTGGCATATTGTAATCTGTAACAATTAAATCAAATGATTGATTATTAAGTATTTCAATCGCTTGTTTACCGTCTTCTGCCTCTACAGGTTCAGGAATACCCATCCCCGCTAGCACTCGTATTATATGTTTTCGCGCAAAGCGACTGTCATCAACCACTAACACACGAAGTAAAGTGACATCAAAGTGCTCTAGCTCCACTTCTTGCTCGCTAATAATATCCAAAGTCGCTTTTAGCGCACGGGTGATCTCGTCGGCACTAAACGGTTTTGGTAAAATAGCTAATACACCCGACTGCCTAAGTTGCTCTAAATGGCGCTTATTACGCTCGCTCGACACCAGCATAAACGCCTGCTGCTCAGTGTTGCTGTTACTGCGTATTGCCTGCAATAAAGAATCTGCAGTACCGTCACTAAAATACATACTACTGATCACTAAATCTGGGTGAAAATTTGATAAAGCAGCCAGCGCGCTTTCTTGAGTACTGGCCGTTTCAATTTGTGTAACCCCACACTGAGCCAGTGATTTTTTTATTAGCTTTTGTTGCACTTCAGAAGGCTCAACTAATAAAATAGATAAGTTAGCTATTGCCGTTAAATCACTCATTTCAATCCTGTTATTAGTCTTTATATAATTTTTTATAACCTTCATTATAAAGCAATAACTTATAAGAAAAAGCTAAAACAGCAACAAAACAACTTGTTTACCCAAACTCAACAAACTCAGCTTAAAAACGATAGTTTATCCCCGCATAATAACGTCTGCCTGAATAGCTTGAGTTTAATAGCCGAGACTCTGTGTCATTACCTAGGCGCTTTACCGACTCAGATTTAGTTAAATTAATCACCGCGGCTGTCAGGCTCAAGTCCTCTAATAAAGTAATTGATGCATTTACATCAACTTGCTCATATGGGTCTTGGTAAACGTTTAAACCACTATTTAAACCCAACACAGTTTCACCACGTTTATTATAAGAAGCCCGCACATTAAAGGCGTCGCCTTCATAATATATCGAAGTGTTGTATTGATATTTAGCACTGCCAATTAAAGGCGATTTACCAAACTCTTTACCATCTACTTCTACATCGGCCTTATTGGTTTTGTTATAGGTGTAATTTGCATAAAAGCCAAAGCCACTATCAAAGGCATGCTGTATAAATACTTCCGCCCCTTTAGATACAGCATCGGTGCCATTGCCTACGGTGCTATATGGCGATACTGTAATATTTCCCGCATCAACTATGCCCTCTTTACCAGCAAAATCTTGTTGTACGTTAATGACTAAGGGTACAACAAAATTATCAACAGTTTTATGAAATAGTGCTAAACCAATGGCAGAGCCTTCGCTGTAATAATATTCAATAGATAAATCAGCTTGCACCGACTCAAATGGCTTTAAGTTTTTATTACCGCCGCTACCACTAAAACCCGGAATTTCATTAAAGTCAGCTCTATCGTCTGCCCACTCATCTGAGACAAACGTAATGCGTTGTTGTGCGCCTAAATCGGCATAATCAGGTCGTGACATCACTTTAGCAACCGCGCCGCGCACAACAATATCGTCGCTAGCATCCCATGCAATATTAAAGCTAGGTAAAATTTGGGTATCGGTATTCTCTTGAGTAATAAGTTGATAGTCTTCAACAAATCTATCATCTCCCGTTACCGGCTCACCGGTGTCATCATTGGTATGATCCAATAAATAAGTATATAGGTCGGTTGATGATGTCATGGTTTTCGTGCGCACAACCCGTACCCCTAAATTACCGCGCACGCTCTCAAATTCAAAATCACCTTGCAGATAAAACGCCGCTATTTGTTCTTCTATATCATAAATGAAGTTATCTTCTTTGCGTGTATACGGCACATAATTACTGGTCACAATATCACGGTATTTATCCCAATCAATGCCTGGCATTTGGTGTATATTAAAACCACCAGCAATGTTAGCTTCGTTGATAAACACATCTTGTGCTAGTGGCATGCCGTTGTTCCACTGATAACTGTCAAAACGAGTGATCCCCCCCTCACTGGCTTCTGCTGCGGCAATATCAAAATTAGGATCTAAAAAGAAGGTATTACCGGTTTCACGATGCAGTGTGGCTTCTCGGTACTTTACTCCAGTTTTAATTGTTCTTAAGATGCCCCAGTCGGTATAAATATCAAAGTCAGCTTGGTAGTAATCTTCTTCGAGTTCACTGCGTACAAAACTTGAATTTGACGAGCCCGGATCGCGACCGCCTCCCACGCCATTAAGTAGGTTTGCTAGCGTATTTGGGTCTATATTTAAACTAATGTCGTTTTCATTAATTTGCCAACCCGCTGTTTGCGCAGCATTTTCTATACGGCTTTCATTTTCACCGGCGTTTGAGCTTTTATAGGCTGCCTCCCAACTCTCTTTCGGCCCACCTTCAGAGCGTGTATTGCCTGCCACAAAACGGGCTTTAAAATAATCGCCTTCGTAGGTTAGGTTGAGATCAAAAGTATCAGAGGTTGACTCTTCACGTACATAACTGCCTCGCATCCACGGCAATTGCATATCATTTTCTATACCACTTGCAGCTGCATCAAATTGCATCCCATTAACAATAGTACCCGATTCATCTAAGCTTACATCGGTTAAAAAATCAGGATTTAAAGACCATTCAGGTATATCAATCACCGACTCAGTTCTATTTTTATCAAGTGAAAATCCAAAATAGTTAAAGCCAATTTCAACGCGGCTGGTTGGGCGCCACTGCGTGCTAAATTGCACCCCTTCTCGCTCACGTAATTCGTTTACAATTGAGCCACGAACCACTTGAGGAAACCAAACATCGTTATAATTATTACCCTGAGCATCACTTATTGAGTCCCACTGATTATTGTTTTCAACCAGCTCGCCATTTATATCGACCGGTTTTTCACCAATAAAGCGCCACACATTTGCATCGGTGCCACCTGAAAGAGTGCGGTTAGTACGTTTTTGTGAGGTATAACCAAACAACATGCCAAAGGTATCAGCCTCGTTCTTCCAAGAGTAAAGTGCCGTTACTTGCGGCTCTGATTCTTCAGTCACATCGGCATAAGTGCTTTCAATATTAATCACCCCTGAGTTTGCATCCATACTTAGCGGTTTACGACTATGCATTAATACCGTGCCGCCCACACCACCTTCATCTAAACGTGCTTCTGGCGATTTATACACTTCCACGCTTTCAATCATGGCTGAGGGCAGTAATGCATAATCAAACGAACGAGATGGCTCGCCAGGTGATGACGCAATAAAATTACCATTTAGCTGAGAAAAGGTGAGTTCAGATGATAGTCCCCTAATACTAACCGATGAGCCCTCGCCTCCGTCACGGTCAATCACCACGCCAGGTACGCGTTGTAATGAATCAGCGACATTTTTATCAGGAAACTTACCAATATCTTCTGCTGTTATGGCATCAACCACAGAGCTCGATAAACGCTTTATATCTAAATTAGCCGCCATACTGGAACGGATACCGCGTACCTCAATGACTTCTATATCGGCATTATTTTTAACAGGTATGGCTGGTTGCGCCGCATACGCGCTACCTATTGCAGATAAAACAGATAAACACAGTGCTGATTTTATAAATG
>NZ_BADU01000013.1:0-1097 GCF_000239875.1 Pseudoalteromonas sp. BSi20311
CAAAGGCGTCACCAAGAACTTACTCTGGGAAGAATATACTCAGCAATATCCGAATCGTTGTTACAGCTATTCTCAGTTCTGCGATCGCTATATGACCTGGCTTAAAAAGCAAAAACGTTCGATGCGACAAGTGCATAAAGCAGGAGAAAAACTCTTTGTCGATTATGCGGGTCAAACGATGCCCATTGTTTGTAATGCGACGGGTGAAGTGAAGTTCGCCCAGATATTCGTGGCGGTGATGGGCGCATCAAATTATACATTTTGTGAAGCAACCTGGAGCCAAAGTCTACCCGACTGGATCGGCAGTCACGTGCGAGCATTTGAATTTATCGGCGGTATACCTGACATGGTTATCCCCGATAATTTACGCAGTGGTGTCAGTAAAGCGTGTCGCTACGACCCTGATGTTAACCCGAGTTATCAGCAATTGGCCGCGCATTATGGCACCGTGATTGTGCCTGCTCGTCCCAGAAAACCACAAGATAAAGCCAAGGCCGAAGTGGGCGTGCAAATCATTGAACGCTGGATACTCGCCAAGTTACGACACCAAACCTTTTTCTCATTAGCTGAGCTAAACCATTGCATCAAAGCCTTACTGCTTGAGGTCAATAATAAGCCCTTTAAGCAACTGAGTGGGACACGACAATCATGGTTCGAGTCAATCGACAAACCCGCCCTCGCGCCCATGCCCAAACTAGCTTATCAATTCACGGATATTAAACACGTCAAAGTGAATATTGATTATCACGTTCAGTATGATAACCATCTTTACTCGGTACCCCATCACTTGGTGGGTGAAAAGCTTGAACTTCATGCCAAAGACAACTTGATTGAGGCTTATTTCAAGCATAAACGCATCACCAGTCACCCGAGAAAATATCATCCGGGCATGACCACCACATCCGAGCACATGCCTGTAAAGCATGAGAAGCATCATAAATGGTCACCAGGGCGTTTAATGAATTGGGCGAAAGATATTGGAGATGACGTTTTGCTCTGGGTGAAAGCACAATTGGCACAGAAACAACATGAAGAACAAGCGTATCGTGTGTGCTTAGGCTTACTCAACCTATCAAGAAGCTATCCCGCCGATCGGC
>NZ_BADU01000012.1:0-1017 GCF_000239875.1 Pseudoalteromonas sp. BSi20311
TCAATAACGCCTGTGCGATAGCCAATCAATACAGTTTATATCGGTTAAAACATATCAAAGACATACTCAGTAGCAACCAAGATAAATTGCCGCGAACGCAAGAAGAGCCGTCGACGTTATTGCCACAATCCCATGAAAATATCCGTGGTCCTAAAAGCTTCCATTAAGGTAAGGAAATTCTATGTTAGAACAAACGATAACTCAGCTTCGTCAACTCAAACTCAGTGGTATGGCCAACGCCTTAGTGAGCCAAATGGAACAACCAAGTACTTATGAAGGGTTGTCCTTCGATGAGCGACTACAACTGCTAGCAGACAGTGAAGCCCAAGACCGAGAGAGCCGAAAACAACAACGCTTACTTAAAGCGGCAAAACTTAAATTAGCCGCTAACGCCAGAGACATAGATTATCATCACCCGCGAGGTCTCAATCAATCGATGATGGCATCGCTACTGCAATGTGATTGGCTGAATAAATCACAAAACTTACTGATCACAGGCCCTTGCGGTAGCGGTAAAACCTATATCACTTGTGCGCTTGCGCATACAGGATGCATGAAAGGCTACAGCGTTAAATATTACCGACTCTCAAGGTTGATGCTTGCGCTGACACAAGCCAAAGCAGATGGCACTTACAGTCGAATGTTACAGTCACTCGCTAAGATCGACTTACTCGTTTTAGATGATTGGGGGCTTGAGCCACTTAAAGCGGCACAACGAAATGACTTAATGGAGATCATGGATGATAGGCACGGCAGTTCATCAACCGCCATCATCAGTCAATTACCCACCGAAGAATGGCATCAATCCATCGGCGATAATACCTTAGCCGATGCCATTTTAGATCGACTAATGCACAATGCTCATCGGATAAAATTAAAGGGGGAGTCTATGAGAAAAATTCAATCTAAAATTGACCATCGTGAACACTTAGGTTAAAAATGTCATGAACCCAATGCGTGGAATTTAAGTGTTCACGATAAAACCGGAATCGGTGTTCACCATCACCGGAATACGCA
>NZ_BADU01000011.1:0-1151 GCF_000239875.1 Pseudoalteromonas sp. BSi20311
CCACCTTTTTTGCTGCTTGCCAATTAACTATTGCAGTTAAAGCGTTAGCCTTTTTAGAATCGAGTAGAGATAACAATTGTTGCTGGTTTGCATAAACACCAATTTCACCAATGCTTTTATTTGCTGATTGCTTATCCCAAAAATCAATCGTTTGACTGATACCAATAGAATAATTATCAAAATCACCCTCTTTTTCATAGCTTGCTTCAAGCTCTGGGTTATATACGGCTTTAGTTAAGCTCTTGGCTCTATGATTACTTGCATTAAGTAACTCTTTAGCCGCAACAACTTCGGGATCTTTATTTATTTGACTATCTAGCCATGAAATACTTTTCTGTTTGGCATAAGTGGCAACTGAAAAACTCACAGCCATACATAAAGACAGGACTAAACCTGCATTTTTTAAATATATATACATAAAAATTCTTAATTTTAAAATTAATAAACACGAAACCTTTATCCATTATTAAAGGATAAATAGGTCATTAAAAATTAATCTAATTAAGAAATGGGCGGACGAAGTATCGCTTCAAGAAAGGTACTTGTTTGATCAATTTGATAAGGCGTTTTATTGATAATGTTTAGTTTGCCCGTGGTATTTGAATTACTGACTAAAATCCAAGATAAGTGGCTGCCACTGCAATGTCCGCAGTGATGACAATCTTTTTCATTATGCTGCTCATCACCTACATTATCATTTGAGACATTTCGATCATCTGCATGATCATGTTGAATTTGAAGGTGCTCTATATCTATTTGGTGATTCTCAGGTGTTGCGGATACAACAGCAGTTAACGATTGCAAAACAATCGAAACGACTAATAGTATTTTTAACGCAACATTGAATTTCAAAATAAACACCTACTTAAATATGAAAAATTATAATATCAAAAAAAGGTTTTCTAAACTAGCCATGCGCATGTTTTTCATGCTCGTCACGGCAAGTTTCTTGAGGAAACTCAAACTCAATGGTTGTATGAGATAAATTATAAGAAGAAAGTTCCTTAGCCACTTGTTGTTTTAGCCTAATTAATTTATCAACCTCAAAGTTATGGGCTAACTCTAGGTGAGCAGTTAATACGTGACTTTCCCCGTCTAATGACCAAAAGTGCATATGATGAATCCCATTAATTTCAGGTATAGCCTTTATC